>JAIEEW010000070.1 GCA_029067255.1 Clostridia bacterium
CTGATAACTTCCGTAACCGTCTTGTTCGCCTATCAGTTTCGCGCAAATTCCGTCAGCGTTTTCGCCGTTCGCCAAAGCCTGCCTTGCTTTTTGGAAAATATCCGACATTTTCTCGCCGCCGATAGACGAAATATTTCCGCCGCAATAATTAGGACGTTTTGGCGACGGACCGCCTGTCCATAAAGATTTTTCGTTGACCACTATCTCTTCCGCAAACGGTTCTCCCATAAGAGTTATGCCCAACGAACCGTTGCCAAGCGGCAATGCCTGTTGCTGCCATCTATTGTCGCCCGCTGCCGCCCTTTGTGAAAATCTTACGCGCCTTTTCGACGCTACTTTATTATAAAAAATTCTCATAAATGTTCCTTGCCGTATTTTAATAGAATAATATATATATTTTATCATATTTTTGCCTTGCTTTCAATACCTGACGTAAAAGAAAATACATAGTCGAAGCAAAATTACTAGTCATTTGAAAAAATTTTGTTTATAATTGTAAAGAGGTTTTTTATATGTACGACGTAATAATTGCGGGCGGCGGTCCGACAGGCGCGACAGCGGGAAAAATTTTGGCGGAAAAAGGGTTTTCCATACTGATTGTAGAAAGATGTAAATTACCGCGATATAAATCCTGCTCCGGAATGATAATCAAGAAAACGGCGGATCTTATAAAAGCATACTTTTCAAGCGAAATCCCCGACTATGTAAAATGCTCGCCCAGCGACAACTACGGAATGATATTTGTCAACGATGAAGGACAAGAATATAAATTTCAACAAAAAGGTTTCAACGTTTGGCGTAGTTCTTTTGACAACTATCTGTTGAATAAAGCGGCTGAGAATGGAGCGAAAATAATAGACGAAACAAGTGTGATTGCCTGTGAAGATCGCGGCGATCACGTTATCGCAAGACTGAACGGCAAAATAGCAGGTTGCGAAAAAGCGCGTTATTTAATAGATTGCGAAGGCGCAACAGGACTGTTGAAATCGTCAATTTTTGGAAAAAATAAAGACTTTATAACAACTTATCAGGCTTTTTACAACGGCGCAATAAATCTTGATCCGCATTATTTCTACGCATATCTTCAACCGCAGTTTTCCAGTTATGACGCATGGTTCAACGTCAAAGACAATATGTTAGTGCTGGGAGTAGCGGCAAAAGATGTCTCTGAAATAAGTAAATATTACGAAAATTTTATAAGTTATATGAAAGAAAATCAAGGCTTGAAAATCTTTGAAAAAGTCAAAGAAGAGAAGTGGATACTCCCCCGCATCCGTCCTGATTTCAAAATAAACTACGGCAAAAACCGCATCCTTTTAGCGGGCGAAGTCGCAGGATTTCTCAACCCTATGGGCGAAGGTATTTCCTGCGGAATAGAAAGCGGATATTTTGCCGCGACTGCAGTCGCGAGCAATTTCGATAATAGCGACAACGTCATACCCTGCTATCGCCAAACTGCAGACGAAGTCCTTTCTTATATGAAAAGACAATGGCATTTGGTAGGACTGATGTCTAAAAGATTTGCGGAAATGAAAAATCTTTGAGAGTACCATAAAAACCACCAGATATTCCGGCGGGAATACTCGCTCTGCTCGTGGCGTTCGCGACTATGTCGCTCGGCTGAGCGAACTCTCTACACTGCGTTACTTGTTTGCATTCCTTACTTTCTTTGGGCAGCAGTTCTTTCCCTTTGAGAGTACCATAAAAACCACCTGTTCTCAGGTGGTTTTTATGGTACTCCCGGCGGGAATCGAACCCACAACTGCCCCTTAGGAGGGGGCTGTTATATCCATTTAACTACGGAAGCATATACGCTCGTCAGCCAGTTATGCGACACATATTACTAAGCATAAATACTATATTATAAATCAAACGTGATGTCAATCTTTTGGAGCGGTTTGCCTACAATAAGATTTGGAAATCCTGTTTTATATAGTTATAGAAGCCAAATACCCAAATCAAAAAATATAAAAAATTGCAAAAAACAATAGACAGTATTTAATTATTATGCTAATATTATAAAGCAATTATCAATATGGCTCCATGGTCAAGCGGTTAAGACTCAGGCCTCTCACGCCTGCTACTCGGGTTCGAATCCCGATGGAGTCACCATAAAAAACAACCGACATTCGTCGGTTGTTTTTTATGTGTGGCTTCTTGGGACATGAACTGCGCCAAACGGAATATATATACTTAACAGTATCAAATGGCGCAAGTTCGCATTTGAGCGTAGCGAAAATCTTGACGCTTACCGTCAATACCCCGATGGAGTCACCAGTAAAATATCCACCCGCACAGCGGGTGGATATTTACTTAACGTTTTTACTTTATTTGCGTACCTTCGGGTACAATATCGTCGACAAAAACGACTTGACATCCGCAAGCGTTGTTTGTAGCCGCAACCAACATACCGTTGCTGGTTACGCCTGTAATTCTCACAGGTTTGAGATTTGCGACAACGATTATTTTCTTACCGACAAGTTGCTCGGGCGTATAGTAATGTTTTATCGAAGACACTATTACTCTTTCGTCCTTACCGTCAAACAGCGTAAGTTTGTAGCAATTATGCGATTTGCGTATTTCCTGACACTTGACGATTTTACAAACTCTCAAATCGATTTTTTCAAAATCGGAAAGTTCGATTTCATCTTTGATATCCGCTACGGGATCGGGATCGCCGTATACAGGTTTGTTCTCTTCTACAGTTTCTTCCGCTACTTTTTCGCTTTCGGTTTCTTCTTCCGTCTTAGGATAAGAGAAATCGAGAAGAGATAGATAGTCGTTTTTATCTATAGCGTAAAGGAAAAGATAAAGTCTAGGTCCCCTTTCCTTATCAATCAAAAGTTTGTAGACGTTCTTGAAAAACGTTCCTTGACACGTTTTCAGTTCCTTATCTTCCAAAGTCAAATTGCGTATACGTTTAGGTATAGCGTACAACTCCGTTTGTAGTCCTGCCAAATCGTAATCGCCTTTTTTAAGGAAGTCGTGAAGTTGAGATATTTCTTCCTTTTCCATATCGGTCAAAGTGTCGTAAACCTGCCAGTTTCTTCCCTTTCTCAACTTATTCATATCCTGCGGAGAGCATTTCTCCAACCAGAATTTCGCGCGTTCCAACCTGTCCTTAAACTCTTCGTACTTAAATGGAGTACCTATCTTTTCAAATACCACTTCGAGCATTTTCAAATTGAAATTGACTACCGAACCCAACTGAACGATAAGACTCATAGGCACAAGATCAAGATTTCTGCCTTCTACGCTTGCAAGTTCCATGATCGACTTTGTAAGTTCGTTGGCAGTACCGTTTTTGTAATCGTTGTACATTTTATCAAACTCGAAATACTGTCTGAGTATACCGTCGTCCAAACAGAAGTTGAAGGCTTTCAACGGCTCGTTTCTCGAATACAGCCACAACAAAACTTCCGGCTGATATAGTTTGAGAAGCGTCTCGGGAGTAAGATTAAGTCCCGTAGAACCAGACATCTTGCCCGTAGTCGTATTGCTGTCGCTGATACCTATAAATTCATAGCCTTGGAATATAGGAGCGTCATAGTCGAATATTTGTTTTGAGATATGCTTAGACGTATCGTAACTTCCGTTTATACTAGCATGGTCCTTACCGCCCGGCTCGAAGTCGACGCCTTCGTAACGCCATCTCATAGGCCAGTCTATCTTCCATGCGAGTTTGCAATTGAAGTCCTTTGTAAAATCAAAACTTCCCTTATGTCCGCATTTACAGGTATACGTAGCCTGAGTACAGTCATTGGATAAACTCTCTATTTTAGTGGTATCTCTTCCGCACTCGGGACAGTAAATGCTTACAGGATAATACGAATCGCGTTCGCCTTCCTGCGCTTCCTGCGTACGGTGAGAATCAATAATATCGAAAATCTCTCCGCGTTTTTTAAGCGCAAGCAAAACGTAATCCTTATATTTGCCTGAACGGTACATCTGAGCCTGATGACGGAATTCCATCTGAATTCCAAACTTTTTGAGAGAGTTTTCAAACTCCAACTCAAAATACTCCGCGTAATTTTTCGCGTCGCTGTCTGGGAAAGGATTTGGCACGTCAACGTAAGGACAACCGATATATTTCTCCATATCGCCGTTGACTTTCGCCACGTTTACCGGAACTTTTCTCATGCGGTCAAACTCGTCCCACGAAAAGAGCAATTTCGCTTTCTTGCCCATTTTTCGCAACGATTTTGCAACGAAATAACTTGTGGCAATATCCCTAAAATTGCCTATATGGATAGATCCCGAAGGACTTATTCCCGCAGCGCAGACGTATTCTTCCTTATTCGGATTTCTTTCGATTATTCTCTGCGCAATCTGTTCCGCCCAATGCATAAGACACCTCAATTCTCCGTTTTTGCATGAAAAACGGCTGTGGAAATTTATTTCTTTGATATTTTAGCATATAATGGATAATT
>JAIEEW010000071.1 GCA_029067255.1 Clostridia bacterium
GTCCTGCGATATAACCGATTATAACCCCCAAATCAACCGGGAGTTTAACAAACGAAGACAAAATGTCAGGCACTGCTTCGAGAAGGCCTTTGATATCAAAGTCCATAGTAATATCCCCGCCCGCTTCGGTAGTAATCGCAATGGGATCAGCAAACAGAATCGGCATAATAAGCGGCAAGAAAGTGTTGACATAACTCATAATATCTATGCCGCCAAGCAATTCCGGTATCTTCAATATGCCTTTCTGAACCAGTTCAATTATGTAATTCGGGTTGAAGTCTTCAAGATAAAGCGTCGACTTGCCTTCGCCGAGATCGACGTACATCTTGTCGTTGACCATATAGATTCCGAAAACTCTTTCGTAACCCGTTTCTCCGGCCGCCTGCTGATGAACGATAAGCGAAATTTCGTTGTTATACTTATCTTTGATGTTCGTCTTAAAAGCGACTTTGGTCTTTTTACCGTCCGGAGTGTCGCAGTCTATGGAAACGTCTATTCCAAGAACTTTTTCCGGAGTATCGATCGAGCCGATTATCTTTTCCAGAAATTCCAATGGCGTATAATAGACTTGCTGCTCGCCGTCATCATTATTGCCGCTGTTGTTGGGCGGCGGCGGCATCGAGCCGCTTCCTATGCCGCTGTTTGGGTCGTCGTCTTTTGGTTTGCACGCAGCGAACACCGTCGAAAAAGCCACCAACAAAACAACAAGCAATAACAGAGTTGTAATCAATTTGGATTTTTTCATTTTCCCTCTCCTAGTTAGCGTAGTTGCGCTTTCTTGTATTCTAAGTATATTACTTTTCTGCCCGCCCGTCAAGAGCAAAAACGCAAAAAATTCGGGCGCATATATATAAAGGCGATTCCAAATGCTGGAAAATAGCGTATTTTTGTCCCGATTTTGTCAAAAAAACCACAAGATATGGCGCTTTTTCCGAGAGTTTTACACTAGACGCGCTCCAAATCCGCTTCAATAATTTACAAAAATTTTACATTTGAATTGTTAAAAATTAGGCAAAATTTAGGCTTGCGAGCAGAATTTTTACCGATAACTCCATAGCCAAACGTTTTGGTCAGAACATCTTTTTCCGAAATTTTCGCATTTTAGGATAGCCGCAAGTATTAAAATTTCTCGCTTGGACATAATTCTGTGCGAGGTGAAATTATGAAAGACATCAAACAAGCGCAATCTTACGCAAACGTGGCGAAAGAAATAGAAAATAGGGGCAAAAATATGCTCATGCTCAACTGTTTTGCCGAAAGAGCGAGAGAACAGGGATATTTTACCGTCGCGGCGAAATTTGACTCAATAGTCAGACAGGAACGCGAACATTGCCGCTCTTTGTACAGAATCATGGAAGACGGAAACGATATAGATACTCTTGCGAATCTCATTTATTGCGCAGGAGAACTCCACAGAAGCGGCGAAAGACTGCGCGACGCGTTTAGCAAAACCGCGTCGGAAGAAGGGTTCGGGTATCTTGCAAAAGTGATGAATGAAATTGCCGACGTGGATAGCAGAACGGAAGAAGAGATCAAGAGCGTGATGTCCGATCTCAAAGTCGGAAAACTCTATACTTCCGACAGCGAGTCAAGATGGCAATGCATAAAATGCGGTTGTTCTTGCGAAGGCAAAAGCGCTCCGGAATTCTGCCCGCTTTGCAACAGTCAAAAGGGCTTTTTCATAAGACGTTGAAAAAAGAAATCTATCCTGATTTATCCATATATTTTAACAACAATGGCAACTTCGCTCCGTTTGATTTTTTATGATTTCTTTTTTTCGGTATGAAAGCGATAACGTTGCAAAAAGCGGGACTACCATAGCGTAATCCCGCTTTTCGTTATTCCGTCGTCGCCGACAAACTTAATTTTTCAAGTGGCAACCCAACGGATTTATCTTTTGTATGCGTCGCTGTTTTGTCCATATGATTTTAACGACGCAACGCCCCATATCCAACGCGTTATACAAACCTTTTTGCCGTAATGAAATAACTCCATCTTGTCGCGCTAATCTCTTCGATGACCGCATGATCGGACGCCGTATGAAGAATGTAGTTGTCGCCCAAATACAACGCTACGTGTCCCACTCTTTCTACGCCGGTATTATTATATCTGCTGGCGTTTGTGAAGAACATTACGTCGCCTCTTTTCAAATCGCCGTTGGCAACTGTTTTGCCTTGCAATACTTGAGTTCGGGTATTCAAATCAAGAAGTATGCCCGCTCCGTGATAGAATATGTACTGCATTAGCGCCGAACAGTCGTATTCGCCCTGAACGAAAGCCGTATTCAACTTTCCGTTGCCCCAGTGATAGCGTTGACTTCCCCAAACGTACGGATATCCCATCAATTCTTCTCCGACAGAGATTATTTTTTCTACCTTATCGGCGGAAGATTGCTTCATTTGAACTATATGAGCGTAGTTATTTCCCGCGTATACGTACGCTACGCGCTGTTTATATACCGTTTTGTACCAACCGTTGACGCTTCCTTCGTAGCGTAGCATATCCCCCTTGTCCATACTGCCCACTATTGAAGACGACGTTGACGGAGCGGAACGTATATTCAAGCCCTGCGTATCGCTTTTTATCATAGAAGAATATTTTATTACGGGAGCAATCACCTGCGGCGGAGTTACTACGCTGGCCCCGCTGTTTTCGTCGTCGGGTTCTTCCGTACCGTCGTCAGGCGGTTCGCTCGGCATAGGATCGCTTAAATTCGGTCGATACGCGTCCCAGTTGACCGACCATTGCGACGAAAGTTCCCTGTCGTCGGAATTATCATTGCCAAGACATGCGGCAAACCCGAAAGCAGATAGCGCGCATATCATAATTACCGCTGTTACTGTCGAAATGAGTTTTTTCATAACAACCTCCTTTTCCCTTCGTCATAATTTTAACATTAGCGCAAATTCTGTTCAATACACAAATTTTTCCAATGGAATTTAATGCGAATAAATTTCGTATAATCGGTATTAAAAACCTAAATAGTGTGTTATACTATGTAATATCTTGATATTTTCCGCGCGTTTAGGCGCGTTAAACGCGTATGTAAAACCGTTGGCAATACGCAAACGTATAAACGCAACAAGGTGGAGATAATGAAAAAATATACGAAACAACTAAGACTTTACGACGTAAGCGGCACTCTGCTTGAAAAATTTGCGGACGCATGCGACGGAATTTATATAAAACCTACCGAGACGATAGGCGAACTGTTGGATTTTGCAAACGCCCATGCGGTAAAAGGCAACTGTTGGCATTATTACGTCGCTTATTTTATCGCAAGCGACGTAAACGCTTTTTCCCTTGCGTTTGAACGCAAACAGGCAAAAGACTGCTCTTTGTTGGAATTCGCGCGAGAAGACTGCAAACTCCTTATGCAGTTGTTTGACTACAACTTGTCTTCCCTGC
>JAIEEW010000072.1 GCA_029067255.1 Clostridia bacterium
TTCTACGACGATTCTTCCCTACACCCCGTCCAAATATTCGCTCGTAGCGGGTTACGGTTCGGGTGAAAATTCCAGCACTTCTTCGACTTACACTTCAAGGGGTATTATAGATACTGCCGCTTTTGACGGCGACGGCGCGGCTTCTGCGCTTTCCGCTCTTTCTAAATCTTTGCAAAGCGCGGGAAAAACTCTTGCCGATTTGAAAACTCCTGAAGAGTCCATAGGCACGAGAATGCTCTATATGCAAAATAAGCAGGCGACCGCTTTCGGTTACCGCTCTTCCGTCGCTATGAATTTTGCGACCAACAAATTCTATGAAGTCAGCATTTGGGCGAGAACATATATTGAAAAAGGCAGCGCTACAATAAGACTTACTGACGGTACCAACGAAGACAGCAACGGCTACGTTATAACTGCCGACAGCAACGATCAATGGACGAAGTACACCTTCTTCGTCGAAGCAAACCAGTTCCGCGCTACTTCTCTGTATCTTGAACTGTGGCTCGGTTTCGGCGGTCAAAACGACACCGACAGCCATGCGATAGGCGCGGCGCTTTTCGACAGCCTTACGCTTAAAGAAATAACGAGAGCGGATTACGAAAGCAAGACCGAAAACGACTCTCAAAAGAAGATAAGCCTTTATACTTCCGAAGAGAATATGGAATCCATCGCTTTAGATAACTTCAAAGTTCAGGATCCCGAAAACACGATCAAAGAACGTTCTACTTTCAAAATTCTTGACGTTAAGAATTTTGCCGAAGACGCTTATTTCAAAGAAAATCCGCAAAAGCCTGTAGAAGTTGAGAATTCTGATATTTTCAACGATAAGGTCCTTGCTATAAACAACTACTTGCCTACTTCCACGGTTTTGTCCACCTTGACCAATCCGGGAGAAGACAACGCGATCGATACTTCAAATCTTTTGAATATCGAACCTAACAAAACGTACGCTATATCGATGTACGTAAAGACGAAAGACGTCGCATCCGACAAAGGTCTGACTGTTTCTCTTCTCAAATACAACGAAGATTATAAGGGAAAAGATTTCTCTAAGATGTTCACTTCGGTTTCGAGTTTCTCTAATCTCAATACCGAAAATCTTGAATCTGTAAAAGGCGTCAACGATTATACTTTGATCACCTTCTACGTTCTGGGCGCTCAAATTGAAAATACCAAACTCGCTATCTCGATTTCTTTGGGTAGCGGCGACGGAAGCGACTACTCCGCTCTCGCTATGGGTTACGGATACGTTTCTTCGATTTATCTCGAAAAGGTAGCGTACAGCAACTACTCTTCCGCATCTTCCAGCACCGTTATCAATAAGGTATCTTTGGCTGGATCGGGCGCAAGCAGCGAAGTTTCCAGCAACGGTATGTTTAACTTTACCGATATCAGCGCTACCAACAATCTTTTTGGCGACGACTGGATGAATACTCCCGTACTCGGATTGCCTACCGGTTGGACTTCAAGTAACTCCAAAGCGATAACGCTTGAACCTATCAATGGCGAATACCCCAACATGGCGGGCGTTCTCAATCTTAAAAACACCGATCAGACCGGCGCTTTGAATATCCCTAACACCGATGATTTCTACAACGGCGCGGAAGGTCGTTTGTCTCTCGATAAGAACCCTACAGTTTTGGCTATCAAGAAAGACGATACGCTTGACGTACTCGGCTTTAAGTCAAACAACATTTCTTTGAGCGCAAATACTTTCTATGAATTCAAAGTATGGGCAAAAGCAAATGACGGAGATCAATTCAGTATAGTATTGAAAACCGCTACCGCAAGCGACGAGCGTTATAAATACGCAGTTATTACCGGCAACGGCGCATGGCACGAATACTCTATCTTTGTTGAAACAGGTATTTCCAGCGTTTCCGTTACGCTTACGCTAAACGCCGGTTTTGAAAATGCGTCTTACGCGTCCAGCGAAGTATTCTTCACTCACGCGACGTACTCGACAATCGATTCCGCAGTATTCGAAAACGCGGTCAAGAATGAGAAAGACGATAATTTCCGTTTCCTTACTCAGTCTTGGCTTGTCGATTCCTTTGACGACGTTGACAGCGCTGAAAGCATATCTTCGCCTAAGAACTTCACCGGCGCTCTCGTAGACACGGATGCGTCAAGCGACAGCGACGACCTTGTCAAAGGCGTAATCGACAAAAACAGAACGGACTTCTCCGATATCGATCTCGACACCGACAAAGACGAAGACATGGCTATCTACAACGCTATCTTCAACAATGATAAGACGAATATCGGCGACAGAGCGCTTGTTATCTACAACAAGTCAAATACTTCTTACGCGTATACGTCAAACTCCGCTACGATTACCGGCGGAAAATACTACAAGATAAGCGTATGGGTATTGACTTACAAACTCGCTTCGACGGTGGACGAAAAGGACGAATACTTCAAACCCACCGCAACAATCACTCTCAAAGCGAACAATAAGACATACGAATTTGGTAGAAAACTCAATTCCGAGTCCAGCGATTACGATAAAGTAAGACTTGTTAACACTTCGACTTACGACGAAGACGGCAACGAAACAATCGGCGAATGGACGGAATACGCATTCTATATCTATGCGGAAGAAGATATTTCTTCCACTACGGCTACGTTGAGCGTAGGTCTTGGATTCAACTCTGAAGATTACCGTATGACGGGTTATGTATTCATAGATAACTTCTCCGTCGACGAAATTGAAGAGAGCGACTTCATTGCACGTAAAGATCAATACGGCGAAGACGAAAACGGCGCTTACTATAAGGACGGCGACAACTACGTTGAAATCACCGACGCTAACCCCGCTCCGGCAGGCGCAACTCGCTATAAGAAACTGAGCGATAGCGAAGTCGCTGAACTTGACAACTCGCTTAACAGCGCTCTTGCAGACGACGAGAAGGCTGCCAACAACTTCCGTATAGTATTCACTTCCGACGACTCCAACGCAGAACCTGTTGATGAAGATCCTGAAGAAGAAACAAAAGAAAAAGATCCTATGATGTGGCTGTATATTTCGCTTGGCGCAGTCAGCGGTATTATAGTAGTAATCGTAGTAATCTATCTTATCAAGAAGTATGCTCCGAAGAGAAAGAAAAAACTCGTCAAGGGCAAATCTTCTAACAGACCGTCTGGCTCCGGCAACAGCAAGAGAGACCAGTTCGGAAAATAAAACCGATATTTAAGGTAAAAATCAACGGACTTATTCGTTTGAATAAGTCCGTTTTCTTTATAGTGAATTTATACGCTTGCAATCCTACCAAACGCGAAATCTCTACTTCGTTTCGTTTTAGTCGGACTTTATATATGGATAGCCTGTCGGCATATGATTAGATTCTTCGACTGCACTTAAATACCCGACCAAACGCAAAATAGACACTCGCACAAAACGCAATGCTTGCTCGCTAGACCGTCGCGTTGCTCCTTACGGCTACGCTCAATTTTGATCGGACTTAATACGGATTCTATATTTTATTAGATATTTCGACTTCGCTGTTGCTTCGCTCAATGGGCGTTCACTTCGACCTTTACAGAAGCAATCACATTTTATTAAAATGTAATTGCTTTTCTTTCTGTCAAGTTCTCGCCTTTCTAGAGAAGTCGTAAAATCTACGCTTCGCTCCAATTTTAGTCGGACTTCTTATGGATTGTATATTTTAATAGATATTTCGACTCCGCTATCGCTTCGCTCAATATGACGGATAAAGATTCATTTCTCTGTACTCTTAAGATAATTGTAGAAAAGCCTTTACCTTGTTTTATTATATCCTTTCAAACTAATTTTCGTATAATTACAAATGACGGGAGAGTTTACAACCTTTGTTCTCTCTCCCGTCATTCTGAGCGTAGTCGAAGAATCTAATTCTAATGCCGTTAGGCTATCCGCTTTGAGTTCGACTAAAATCGCAGCAATGCTTTGCGTTTGGTCGTTTATCTCAGTTTATAAAATACGTATTCCCCCACATAGCAAACGCCCGCGAATTTCTAAGCGGGCGTTTTAGCAATAAACTCAAACAGATAAGTTAATTCTTTTTATATCCCCAAACAACCTTACAATCGCCGTTGTCCCACAAACTATCCCATCCACTGGGAATACTTGCCGCTTCGCAATAAACGGTCAAATTCAAACAACCTTTGAATGCGTATATATTTATTGTTGATACGCTAGTTGGAATTATGATTTCCATCAAATTATTACAATTCAAAAACGCGCTGTCTTCAATAGACGTTACGGAATACTCTATGTCTTTATAAGAAATAGACGTAGGTATTTCTTTATTACCGCCTATCAACTCAGATTGATCCGTTATCTTTGCAATGCCGTCTTTTAAGGCGTATCTAATACCGTTTTCCGCCACGAAATATATATAGCCGTCTTCCGCTATTTCATTGCTTTCGCTATTCCATACGACAGGATTATTGCCCTTCCAACCGCTAACCCATCCGATGGGTTGAGTTGCAGTTTCGCAATATATTGTCAACGCTCTACAGCCGACAAAAGCCAAACTCTCGATTTCTGTAACGCTGCTAGGAATAGTGATTTCCATTAAATTACCGCAAAGAGCAAAAGCGGCAGAACTTATTTTAGTTATTCCGCTGGGTATTTCCACGCTTGTCAAACTTTTACATCCGTAAAACGTTTCCCTGCCTACGCTCTCAATACCTGACGGTATCTTAACGCTTGTCAAACTACTGCAATGCTTGAACGCGCCTTCGTCTATACTCGTAATTCCCGACGGTATTTTTACGCTAGTTAAATCGCTGCAGTTATCAAACGCGCGGTAACCTATGCTCGTTACGTTTGAAGGTATGTCTATGCTAGTCAATCCCTTACAACCCGCAAACGCCGAATCTCCGACGCTTGTTACAAAATTAGGTATTTCACTGTTCTTACATCCTAATACCAACTTATTCGATTGCTTTTCTATTATACAGTTCCCCTGGCTTTTATAGACAGCGTTATTAGGATCAACCGTCAATCCGGTAATATCCGCGCAATTAGCGAAAGCGTAGCGATCAATATCGGCTATATCTGCCGGTATTAACAACTGTGTAACCAACTGATTATTAAGATAAAGTTTTTCCGCATACTCCAACGGATTGGATCTGCTGCCTTTGAAATATAAATTACACCAACAGGACATGTCGGTTATATATACGCCTTTCAATCCTTTACAACCGTCAAATGCATACGAGCCTATACTCTTAATTCCCGAAGGAATTTCAACGCTGACCAAATCGCCGCGATCTTCAAAAGCCTTAGCGGCTATGTCTGTAACAGGTTTACCTTTATACGTAGACGGAATAACTATTATCGTATTGTCGTTTCCGTCTTCAAGTCCTACTACGCTGTAAGTTTCGTTGTCTGGATTCAACTCAAATTTAAATCCGTTATCTGAGTAGTAATTACATACTTCGCACTTAAATCTGTTATCAAACACGTGAGTCGCTTTAGCGTTGATAACGTCGTGTCCGCAAGTAGACTCTTGCCAATGGTACTGTTTGTCGTTTGACCATTCCGTTGCAAAAGTATGAACGTGGTCTTGCGGTTGGGAATCGCCGCTTCCAACGTCGTCTACAGAATCTCCGCTAGGCAACGCGGATTCTCCGCTTGAACTGTCTCCCTTTTTATCGCACCCAGCAAACGCTGTAATAGCGATAATAATTGCCAAAATAACTAGTAATACAAATGCTTTTTTAGACATATTCATTCTCCAAACAATAGTATACCTTATTTAATAAAAGTTCGATCATTAAACAAAAATCGACTTTCTTATACACAATTATAGCGTTTGTCAAATAAAATCGCAAGCATTTGCGCTTATATACAGTCTTTCCGACATTTGAGTAACTATACTCTCATCGCCGATCGCAACAAATAAAGAGTTTTTGCCCTATAAACACTCTGTCGGAATTAAATTCTTTGACGACTTCTTCGCTTACCCCGAATTTTCTTGCAATACTGGATACAGTATCAAAAGGCTGCACAATATAATACTCGCCTTCGCGCGGTTCTATCAAAAGTCGCATACCCACGAATATCTCTTCGCTATCGAGTTTGTTGAGTTTTGCGATTGCCGCAGGCGTCGTGTGAAAATTTTCAGCGATCTCTTCCAAAGTCGTCTGTCCGCTCACTCTGTACATTATTTTATTTTCCATAACAATATCTCCATAGATCAAATATTATAAATCTCTGCCGCCGCGTCCCAACTGCAATACCGCTTAACGCGCTGTAAAATGTTTTTCAATATTATTCGCTATATTCTATTTTGTACAAGCGTCAAATATTATATTGTATGAGAAAATTGTTCAAAGCGTTCGCAACCGTAACTCTTATATCGGTAATAACAAGACTCCTGTCTTTCGTATTCAAAATCTATCTTTCACGCAAACTAGGCGCGGAAATACTGGGACTATACCAAATATGTATGTCGGTATTTATGCTTTTTGCCTGCATCTGCTCGTCGGGACTTCCTGTAACTTTATCGAGAATTACCGCCGAAAGCGACTCTGTTGGCAATAACAAACGTCAATTCGGCGCGGTGGCTACCTGCATGCTAGCCGGCGTACTGATAACGCTTGTAATAATTTCTATAATTCTGACCTTTCCGCAGATTCTCGACTTCATATTTGCCGACGAAAGATGCGCGAAGATATTTATAATAATGCTGCCTATGCTGCTTACGACGTGCGTATACGCGATACTAAGGGGCTGGTTTTGGGGCAAAAAATATTTTGGGATATTCTCGGCGACAGAACTCGTAGACGAAATACTCAAAATTCTTTTCGCAATCATATTACTCGAAGGCGCGATACTTACCGTTCAAAAGGAATACGCTTACGCTATTTCCATGCTTGCGGGAGACGTAATCGTTATAATTGTGATA
>JAIEEW010000073.1 GCA_029067255.1 Clostridia bacterium
TTTTAACGATATACAACAATTCGTACTTGTTCATTTTTGTACCTCCTTATGGTCTGCCGGTTCGGACTTTACTGCCCGAACAAGGGTTTGTATTTCAAAAAATACATTAGAATAATATCATAATAAATGCAAGTTGTAAAGAAAATTGCGGCTATTTTTGCAAAAGTTCTATGGAAAATCTCAATCTTCTCATACTCTCGCTCTTGCCTAAAAGTTCCGCCATTTCCGTCGCCCCGCCCGGCGTAGTTTGCGCGCCGGTGAGCGCAAGTCTAAACGGCAGGAATATCTGTCCGCTCTTGCAACCGAGTTTTTCGGCAAGCGCCATACCCTTTTGTTTAAGCAACTCGTCAGTCCACTCTTCAAAGTCTTTCAAATCTTCTTCGATAGCCAAAAGACTGTTGAGCGCGATTTCTTTGGTGATCTTCATTTTCTTATGTTCGAACATAGCGGTATCGTATTCGCCGAACTCTTCAAGGAAATTAACTTTTTCGGGAATTTCTCCAAGAATCTCCACCCTTGGAATAAGCAGTTTCGCAAGCGCGCGATAATCGTATTTATCCTTAACTTTGCTATTATCTAAGAATGGCTTTGCCGCTTCGACAAACTCGTCAACGCTCATAGCCTTGATATATTCTCCGTTGAGCCATCTCATTTTTGCTTCGTCAAATATACTCGGCGATTTGGATATTCCGTCCACGTCAAACTGCTCGACAAGTTGTTCCATCGTAAGTTTTTCTTCGTTGCCCTTAGGCGACCAACCCAAAAGCGCGATATAGTTGACTATTGCTTTTGGCAAATAGCCTTTTTCAATAAAGTCTTCAAAATTCGCGTCGCCGTATCTTTTGGAGAGTTTTCTTTGCGCGTCTTTCATTATAGGCGAAAGATGCATATAATGCGGTCTTTCCCAACCGAAAGCGTCGTACATAAGATTGTACTTCGGCGTTGAAGAAAGATATTCCACGCCCCTGATAACGTAATTGATGCCCATAAGATGGTCGTCTACGACGTTTGCGAAGTTATAAGTCGGCATACCGTCGGACTTGATAAGGATGTTGTCTTCCATATCTTCGTTGGGTACGCTTATATGTCCGAAAACCATATCTTCGTATTCGCTTACGCCGTCGGCGGGAACGTTCTGTCTTATGACGTAACTTTCGCCCGCGTCCAGTCTTTTTTGTACTTCTTCTTTGGAAAGCGAAAGGCAATGCTTGTCGTATTTTGCTATGCCCTTATCGTCTTTGAGCGTATCCAGTCTTTCTTTGCTACAAAAACAATAATACGCGCCGCCTTTTTCAACCAACTCTTTGGCGTAATCCAAATAAAGCGACTTACGCTCGCTTTGGATATAAGGACCGTAACCGCCGTCTTTGTCGGGACCTTCGTCGTGTTCAATCCCCGCTTTTTTCAAAGTGCTGTATATAACGTCGACAGCGCCTTCGACGTATCTTTCCTGATCGGTGTCTTCTATTCTCAATACAAAAGTACCGCCGTTTTTCTTAGCGTAAAGATACGCGTACAAACACGTTCTCAAATTTCCTATATGCATAAATCCCGTAGGACTGGGCGCAAATCTAGTTCTTACTTTCTCCATAACGCTTCCTTCCAGAAAAATTTCTTATATTTCGACTAATAATATAACATATTTTCGCCGAATTGTGTATAATATTTATACAATAATTCAAAAAAGTTTGTCGGGAGATTAGATTCGATGAAAGATTATTTTGAACAAGCGGTTGAAAAAACCATGCGACTGATTGCTATAGACAGCGTTCAGTCCGACCCGTGTCCCGCTTCTCCGTTCGGCGAAGGCGTGGCGAAATGTTTGGATTTCGTCTGCGAAACCGCAAAAGAAATGGGCATGACGGTAAACAACGAAAAGGGTTATTACTGTACTTGCGATATAGGCGAAGGAGATACTTTCGGTATCTTAGGTCATATAGACGTTGTACCGTATGACGACGATTGGTCGGCAAATCCCCTTGGCGAGATACGAGACGGTATTATTTTCGGAAGGGGCATACTCGACGATAAAGGCCCTATGATGTGCTGTCTTCACGCGGTAGGTCAACTGCTTGCGGAAGGCAACCGCCCCAACTGCAAAATACGTTTTATTTTCGGCGGCAATGAAGAGAGCGGTTGGCAATGCATAGAGCATTATAACAAAACTGACGTTATGCCGGAACGCGGATTTTCGCCCGACGGCGACTTCCCCGTAATAAACTGCGAAAAAGGACTTGTAGGATACGAGATATTTATTGACGCTCCCCCGCGTCTTATATCGCTCGAAGGCGGTAGCAGAGTCAATATCGTTATGGCTAAATGTTCGTGCGAAATCGACGGCGAACTCAACCTGCCGAAAAATACGGATGTTAAAATCCAGATAAAAGACGGCAAGACTTACGTTGCCGCTTTCGGCAAACCTGCCCACGCTTCCACTCCCGACAAAGGCGACAACGCGCTTTGGAAATTACTGGGTTATCTGTCTGACGAACTGGGCGGAGAGTATACCCGACTTCGCGACGCGCTGTGCCATAACGACGGCAGCGGATCAAACGTAAAACTAAGCGACGAAAAGAGCGGAAAACTGACCTTCAACGTAGGCGTAGCGGATACGAAAACCAAAGAAGGCAAAATACGATTGCTCATAGATATTCGCCACCCCGTAACCTATACCAAAGAAGATATACTCGAAAGACTCAAAAAGTCGCTGGGAACGCATGACGCAAAAGTACGCAATTACCACGATCCGCTTTATATCGACAAAGACAATCCGCTCGTACAAAAACTTCTTGACGCTTACAACGAAGTCAGCGGCGAAAACCTTTCTCCGATAACCATAGGCGGCGGCACGTACGCAAGAGCGCTGAAATGCGGAGTTGCGTTCGGTCCGCTGTTTCCGGATATGGAAAGCACCATACACCAAAAAGACGAGAGAGTATCCATCGAAGATTTCAAAAAAATGTACGACATATACTATCACGCGATAAAAAAATTATTGTTTACCTAAAAAGAAAACTATGCTATAATATAGCCGTCGGCAGAACGTCGACGGCTATTTTTCACGAGGTAGAATATGAGAATAGATCTTGACGATAACGCTAAAAAAATACTGGCTGAAAACTTTGCAAAAAAAGACGGACTTTTGTCCCCTTACGCGACGAAGGACGACAGCGCGATACGCAAAGGTAAGTACATTCCCAGACTGTACAGAAGACAGTTCGTACGCGATTGCGAAGTTGTCGTCAATCTTCCGCTTTTCAACAGATACGCGGGCAAAACTCAAGTATTTTCTCTCAAAGGCAACGACGATATTTCCACTCGCGCATATCACGTTCAATTAGTGTCGAGAATAGCGCGCACTATAGGTTCCGCGCTGTCGCTCAACTGCGATCTTATCGAAGCAATAGCGCTCGCTCACGATCTGGGACACTGCCCTTTCGGACACTTAGGCGAAAAACTTCTCGACAACGTAGCGAAAAAATACGGTTACAGATTCTACCACCACGTTCAAGGCGCAAGATACCTGAACAACGTGGTCAAATGCGATATTTCTCTTCAAGTCGTAGACGGCGTACTTTGCCACAACGGCGAAAAGGTATTGCAACGCTATTCGCCTAATCAAAAATCATGCAAAAGTTTTGAAAACTTGCAGGAAAAACTTGATATCGCTTATCAAGAAAAACTCAACGATACAAATCTTATGGCAAGCACCCTAGAAGGCTGTCTTGTGCGCATATCGGACGTCATAGCGTACGTTGGAAAAGACAGACAGGATGCGGACAAACTTAAACAGGTGGATTTGAGAAATTACGACGACAATCCGCTGGGAAAATTCAACCATGAAATCATAGGAAATATGAGCGCGGATATAATCAACAATTCCATAGGCAAAAACTATATCGCGATGAGCGATAAGGTATACGAATATCTCTCGCAACTCATGGATGAGAATTACCGCAAAATATACCGCAAGTCGGAAATCGAAGGCTATACTCCCGACGATCTTCAAAAGATAATCGACGAAGTTTTCAACGCCTTATACGAAGATTTGAAAAAAGATAAAAAACTCGTAGATAAATATTACCGTCCCTATATCTATCCCAACGCCGAAAAAGTCGACGAATACTTTGCCGAAAATATCGACTTCCCCGAACGCGTAGCAATAGACGCCATCGCCAGTATGTCGGACAGATATCTTTTGAACTTCCACGAAAAAATATGTAAATGACCTTACGCAACAAAGCGCATGATAGGCTGTCTGTTAAAGTACGGATTTATATTCAACTCCCCAGTCCCACATAGCGTCAAGTATGGGTTTCAAAGTCTTACCTAGTTGGGAAAGAGAATAGACTACTCTCGGCGGAACTTCGGCGAAGACTTCCCTTTCTATCAATCCATCTTCTTCAAGCGATCGCAAATTGTCCGTCAAAACCTTTTTGCTTATACCGGGTATCGTCTTGACAAACTCCGTAAAACGTTGAGATCCCGTCAACAAATTACGGATGATCAACAATTTCCATTTATTGCCTATGAGTTGCACTGTCGTGGCAACGGGACATTCGGGTAGTTCTTCTCTTGTCAACATAACTTTTCTCCTTTGGATATGATATTATCACAACCGCCGATTGTTGTCAATAGTTCAAATTTGAAACTAAGTAACAAATCTATTATCCGATAATAAAAAAGTAACGTTATTGTATTGTTTGAAAAGCCTTGCTATACTGTGAGCGTAATCCAAAAGATTGCGGCAATTCACAATAAAGGAGATAAAAGCAATGAACAAAAATAACTTCAAAACGGTAACTCTTGACAAGGGCGAAATGCACGTCTACGATTTCGGCGGTGTAAAACTTCACGCATACAGAACGGACGACTTTATAAACGACGAAGTCTTTATCGTCGAAAAAAACGGAAGATCCGTAATAATCGAATCCCCTTGCTTTTTCGACAACAACTCGGCTCTTGAAAAGTACGCGGAAAAACTCAACGTTGAAGGCATTTTAATTGCCTATCACGACGCAGGCGGAAGTTTTATGCCGAACGTAAGAAAATACGCTACGCAAAACGCGAAAGAATACGGCGAACAAGGCGGTGGAAAAGCGCTTATAGACAACTTTACAAACGTATTCGGCTCAGTATTCGACAAGTCTTTGCATAACATCACGGATATTATTTCAGACAGAAAAATAAATATCGGCGGTATTGATTTCGTAATTACTCCAACTCACGACGCGTATAATATCGAAATACCCGAAATCAACGCAGTATACACTCATATGCTCGGACACGACTGCCACTCTATCGTAGCCGGAGCGGGACACGCCGACGCTATTATCGCAGAACTTAGCGGATATGTCCAAAAAGGATACGCGCTTATTCTTACTTCGCATTACACTCCCGAAGACTTGAAAGACGCGCAGACCAAAATCGATTATATTACGGAACTCAAAAACGTCGCAAAAAATTGCAAAACTGCAGACGAATTCAAAGCAGAAATAAAAAGATGTTTTCCCGAATACGGCGGGGAAAATTATCTGGATATGACGGCAGGAATGTTCTTTGCTTAAAGTCAACTCAAAAGCGCAGTTCATGCAACTGCGCTTACTCATAAATCAAAAGATATGAAACAAAAAGAAATAAAACTGATAGATTATCTTCTAGTCGAAAGTAAAAGGCAAGACGAAATACCGACGGACGATTTTTCAAGAAAAAGACTGCTCCGAGCGCTTTTCAATATTCGTCCGCCGCGTAAAGCGACGAAAGAATTTACGCTTTTACAAGACGAGTATTTGCAAGAAGAATTGCGACTTAAAGGCATAACCGATGCGGATTCCCTTTCGCCCGTCGCGCCCGACATATATCTTTGGAAAGGCGATATAACTACGTTGAAATGCGACGGTATAGTCAATGCCGCTAATGCGCAAATGTTGGGATGTTTCTGCCCCAATCACGGATGTATAGACAACGCTATTCACACTTTTTCAGGTATTCAATTACGTCAAGAATGTTTTGAGATCATGCAAGCGCAAGGTAAAGAAGAACCTATCGGGCAAGCCAAAATAACCAACGCGTACAACTTGCCTTGCAAATATATTCTGCACACTGTCGGTCCAATAGTTTACGGCAAATTGACCAAATTGCACGAACAATTACTTGTCGATTGTTACCGTTCGTGCCTTACCCTTGCGGATAACCGCGGTTTGAAAAGCCTAGCGTTTTGCTGTATCTCTACGGGAGAATTTCATTTCCCCAACGAAAGAGCGGCGGAAATTGCTATTAGCGCGGTTGAGCAATACAAACGGCAAACGCAAAGTAAGATCAAAATAATCTTTAACGTTTTTAAGGAGCATGACTATGAAATCTACGCAAGGCTTCTCTTTGCAAATAGATAAACTGAAAACTTCTCTAGACAACGCCGACGCCGTTATCATCGGCGCAGGCGCGGGTCTTTCCACGTCCGCAGGGATGACGTATAGCGGAGAGAGATTCCTTAAACACTTCTCAGACTTTCGGGAGAAATACGGATTTTCCGATATGTACTCGGGCGGGTTTTACCCTTTTCCATCGCTTGAAGAATTTTGGGCGTATTGGTCGAGATACGTCTATATCAACCGTTATGAAAACCCCGAAATACCCGTGTATAACAAACTTTTGAATCTTGTGAAAAACAAAGACCATTTCGTTCTCACAACCAACGTAGACCACTGTTTTCAAAAAGCGGGATTCGACAAAAGTCGGTTGTTTTACACGCAAGGCGATTACGGACTGTTTCAATGTTCCCTTCCTTGCCACAACAAAACGTATGACAACGAAGAGTCCATACTCCGTATGTACGCCAAACAAAAGAACATGAAGATCCCTACTTCTCTTATACCCCGCTGTCCGATATGCGGAAGAGCAATGTCTATGAACTTGCGCGCAGACAATACTTTCGTGCAAGACGAAGGCTGGTATGAAGCGCAGGCGAGATATGAAAATTTTATATCAAATCATAAAAACGACCGCGTACTTTATCTCGAACTCGGAGTCGGTAACAATACGCCCATCATCATAAAGTATCCGTTTTGGAATTATACCAATCTCAATCCCAAAGCAATTTATGCTTGCGTTAATTTCAACGAACCGTACTGTCCCCCGCAAATCGAAAACCGCTCCATTTTAATAAAATCGAATATAAACAAAGTGTTAGACAAACTTGTATAACTGCAAACCGATAAATACTACGGGCGACCCCCGTTGTATTTTTATACCCCGCTTTTCCAATAAATCTCTTGACATTTCATGTTGCATACTTTATAATTACAGATGTTATATAACACTTGTAATAATAGGGGGATTACTATGCCC
>JAIEEW010000074.1 GCA_029067255.1 Clostridia bacterium
CAATGACTGCAATGTTGCCAAACGTACAGCAGTACTTGCCGCAACAGGCGTCTACAAACGATGAACTTGTGCAGAAACTTATTGAGCAAAACGATAAGAATGAGAAGCGTATAGAGAAGTTGATAGCGAAACTATCTACGCAGACAAGTGAAAAAGTAATAGAAAAGGAAGTAGCGACAACGATAGCGAGCGACGAAACGATAAAGCAGATACTCAAGAATCAAGAGCAGTTGATGGAGAAGATACTGGAACTCTCTAGCAATAAGAATACGGAGAAAGAGATAGTAGAGAAGATAGTCGAAGTACCCGTAGAGAAAGTAGTGGAAAAAGAAGTCCGCGTAGAAGTTCCTGTTGAAGTAGAAAAGATAGTAGAAAAAGAAGTTCCTGTAGAAAAGATAGTGGAAGTACCGGTAGAAGTCGAGAAGATCGTTGAGAAAGAAGTTGTCAAAGAAGTAAAGGTAGAAGTACCCGTCGAAGTGGAAAAAGTAGTGGAGAAGATAGTAGAGATTCCCACAGAAAAGCCAGTTTCCAAACCGAGAGTAACGGCTCCCAGACTTACTTTGGACGAAGCGTACGCGAAACTATCTGCTAAACAAAAGAAGTTCTTTGATACGATAAAAGAATATGCAATGAGCAAAGATAAATGTAAAGAGAAGAAATCTACGTATTATATCTTGCTGGGACAGTCGTCAGTAAATCCGTTGGTAAAATTGACGATAAAGAAAGACTGTACGGTAGCGTTGTTCAAGATGGAAGACGAGTACTTTAAGGATATAAGGAAGGATGCGGGAAGCGAAGGTACTAAGATGAAGATAAAGGAAACGGAACTCATAGTAAGCGACGCTCAAGCGTTGGCGACCGCAAAGAAAATGGTAGACCTAAGGGAAGATCAGATTGAGAGATATATCGAGTATCTTAAAGAACAGCGGACTATGAAGAAAAGATAGGATTCAATCGGATAAAGTATCCGGTCGGATAATATCTATATTGAATTACTAATATGATCTCAATTGGTAAAAGCGCGGAAAGTAGTCTGCGCTTTTACTTAAAAGAGTTTATTGACTGATTTGGAAAAAAGTGTTACAATAATTCTATGTACGGCATATACGGCGATATAATAGACGCGACGGAAAGAGCGCTTGATTGCTTAGACGAAACGAAAGAACTTTTGGAATATCCCGAAGTACAGGCTGATAAGGCGTATTATTTATCCGTTTTATCGAAATACAATGATCTCAAAAATTTAGAGAACAAACTTTCTGCGCTCATATCCGCGATCGAAGAGCAAAAAGCGTATTCGGATTTGCTATCAGATACGCGCTCTGACGACGAGCGAGCGGTAATATATCAAGAAATATCTTCATTGAAAAGGGACGCGTCAAAGTTGGCCGCTTCTCTTTCAGACGAATTGGGTTGTAGACACGTTCAGGAGCGCGCGTATTGCAGATTCAAATTAAAAGAAGGTTCGTCTAAGTTTGGCGCGGCTTTGTATTCTCTTATAAAGTCAGACTTATTATCGCGCGGCGCAAAGATAAACGACGAAAAGACTGTTGTCGCAAAGGGCGGATACGCGCAGGAAATCTCCTTCATTGCGGAAGGCGTAGACGTAATCACGCGGCTTATTCCGCTTATAGGAGCGCACAAGGTCTATATAGCGCAGTCAAAGAGCGAAGAGTTGTGTTTTGCCGTAACTCCGTCGGCAATAGTTGAAAAAGTCTCCGAGAACGATTTGAAGATAGACGTGTTTCACTCTCACGGAGCAGGCGGGCAAAATATAAACAAGGTTGAAACAGCGGTGCGCGTAACTCACTTGCCCACCGGACTTAGCGTCGTTTGTCAGGACGAGCGGTCGCAACTTAAAAATAAGAAGCGCGCTTTGGAGACAATCGAAAAGCGGTTGAAAGAAATGAGCGAACAGTCAGAGAAAAAACGTATTGAAGCGGACATATATGCGCAATATTCTAAAAAGAACACGCCTATATCTTTTGACGCGGCAAGCAATACGCTTACCGATACGCGGTTGAAAGCGTTTTCAAAAATTCCCTTTCCGTTTACGGACGGGCAATTCGCTTCATATATAAACGGACTTATAGCATTATGATACGAAAAATTACGGCAGACACGAGAAAAATAGCGTTATCATCAATCCGTATGGTTTACAAGACGGAAGGATTTGTTTCGCAGACGCGTAAAATAATCGCGATCGACGCTTTTATATCCCGTATTGCCGAAGGTTTGTTTAGAGAAAACGTAACGCTTTTTGGCAGTTGTTTTACCGCGCAGACGGAAGACGGACTTTATACTCTATTTTTCCGACAAAAAGGCGGAGATAAAAGACTGTCTGAAGGCGATATTGTTTTTTATAAATTTCTTTGCGCAAATTCCGCCGACGGCGGAACGGATAGGCGGCTTAGCGAATATATTTCGTCGCGCGATAAAATCGTAGTTATTTTGCGAGAAACTAACGACGCGGCTCAAGAAGAAGACTTGACAAGGCTGTATCTTGTGTCCGGCTCCGACGGTATTGTCAACTTCCCATATCTAAACGAAACGCAACGCAAAATCGTTGAAACTGAAGACGCGAATATGCTCGTGCAGGGCATAGCCGGCAGCGGTAAAACTAACGTTTGCGTTGAGAAAATCGTATATTGCGCTTGCCGTAATTATCGCGGAGCAGTTTTGTACACTACCTTTTCGCGCGGACTTTTGACCGAGACTCGCGATCGCGTAGAATTGTTTTCAAAAAATATAGACGGATTCATCTCGGCTTATGAAAGCGGGAGAGTCGTATTCCTAGACAGGAATCATAAAAAAGCGGTTGAAAACAAGTTGGGGATTCTCTTTTCCGTTGACGACGACGGGGAAATTATCTCCGCGTTGAAACGCGTTGCGGCGTTTTTGAAAGAAAAGGTAGAGTACCGTTTAATAGAAGATATATATTCAGAAACGTTTGAAAAAAAGCGCGTGGCGGGCGACAGCGTATTGCTTAAAGAATATTTGGGCTCAGGTAAAAACTATCGACTTTCGGGCGCGTTGGAGAAGATAAAACATATTGCTCCGGAGATAATCTATAAAGAGATTTACGGAATGATTTTCGGTAAGTACGAACTTGACGAACCCCGCGATATGATGGAACGGAATGAGTACGCCAAAGCCAGAATTGACAGTTTTACACAGCGCGAGTGCGATATAATTTATTCTATAGCAACGGATTACGCGGAGTTTTTGAAGAAACGCGGTTATACCGACAACAACCTTATGAGTCGCGAAATTTTGAGTAAAGTTTCAACGCCGAAGTATTCCGTAGGCGTGATAGACGAAGTGCAGGACTTCACGCAGGTAAATCTTTGTCTTATGAAAAATTTGTGCCGAAAGTTGTTCTGCGTGGGCGACGCGCTGCAAATGATAAACCCGTCGTATTTTAATTTCGGGTATTTGAAGCGTATTATGTACGGCGACGTTACCGGAGTTAATCAACTTCGACACAATTATCGCAGTACGGAAAGAATAGAAAAAATCGCTGAAAAACTCGGCGAAATGAATATGCAGAGATTTGGCACTCACAGTTTTGTTTTGAAAGGCGAAAGCGTTGCGTCGCCATTGCCGTCAGCGGCTGTGTTGGTAAAGGACAAGAGTTTTGTTTATTCTCTAGGCGAGAAAAGGTTTGAAAACGTAACAGTCGTCGTGGCTTCGCAGAAGAAAAAAGAAGAACTGAGAAAGGTTTTAGGCAAAACGGAGATCCTTACCGTAGCCGAAGCAAAGGGATTGGAGAGAAATACCGTAATACTCGCGGACGTGCTTAGCGATAACGCAGATAAGTGGCGATATCTTCAAAATATGTCTCTTAACAGAAAAACCGCCGATGAGAATTCTGTTTTCAGATACTACTTCAATTTGTTTTACGTAGGTATATCGCGGGCAAAACAATATCTGTTTGTCGCTGAAAGCGACTATCCCGAATCTTTCAACGCATTGTTTAACGAATGTTTCGAGAGAAGGAATAAGGATAACGCGCTTGCGTATTTGAAAGATATAGCGGGAAGATTAGAGATAGACGACGACGAATTTATAGAGCGAATTGAAAAATTCTGTTCGCTGGAACAGTATGAGAACGCTCGAAACACTGCGGACAGGCTGTCTTCCGACGAATTACGAAGAAAGAAACTGGTATATATTTCCGTACACGAGCAATACTTGCGCTACGGCAAGATAAGGGACGCGGGAGTTGAATACTGGCGGCAGGGCATGGACGCGGAAGCGCGCGAAATGTTCACTCGTTCGGGCGATCAGAAGTTGTTCCCATTAATGGACGCGTGCTTGAAGGGCGGCGGAGCGCTCGACCCCGAAATCGTACGGTTTTATCCTTTGGTAGAAGATAACGACGTAGCAAAGAAAATAATACTTGATACACTCAATAGCGATTGCAGTGAAATAGCGGCGAATATAAAATCCGCAAACAATAATTTGAAGAGGAAAAAACAATGAGCGAAAAAATGAGCGAAAATTCCATTAAAGAACTTATAGACAGTTTTATAGCGTACCGCAACTTGATTGCGCCTTTGCAGGATAGTTTACATTCCGTAAGCAAAGCCTACGAAGATATAAGGAACGATTTGGACAACCTTACGAAGAGTTTTTCGGGTAATGCCGCAAATCAACTTGAAAAAGTTCACGCAACTATCAGCGCGCAGGCGAAGAGCGGACAGGAACTTGGCAGAAGGATTGAAGAATACGCGGTTTCGAGCGAGAAATACGCGCAGGCGGTAAACGATATGTCTTCAAGATTTTCCGACGTCGTCAATAGGATAGATTCGCTCGGTAAGATAGAGAAAAGCGCGCAAAATCTACTTGCGCAGATTGATACGCTTATTACGGAAAAGCGTTCGTCATACAATCTAAAAGAATTACAGAAATCGCTTGACGGCTACAATAAGAACGTCGAAAAAATAAGCGACTTTATCAATAAAGACATAGCGTCTGTATTAAAACAAAACGCGGATAAGATAGAAAATATCCGCAAGGAAAATCAGGAATTGTCTGCGGCTGTTGCCGAGCAGGGCAAAGATATCGCAATGCTTATTACGGAGTTTTCTCAAACGTCCGCGCTTTTGAAAAAGTTGGTGGAAGGCAGTTCAATTAACGAAGAGTATTTGTTTGACGCGTTTGATAAGTGGGCGGCAGACAGAAAGGTAAAAATCAAGAAGAAATAACGTCCTTAGGAAATATGATGCAACCAATAGAAGAAAGTTTGTTTCAGGCTATAAAGAAAGACGATAAAAAAGCGTTTGACGCTTTAATGGAAACAACTCAGTGCGGAGCGTACCGTCTGGGTAGATTTCCTACGCTGTCGTTGCTGTATCTTTATAAAGCGAGAAAGATACTTTCCGCGTATGAAGAAAAGTTTTTAGAGATAACAAACTATACGGCGTTGAGCGAACCGATAGAAGTTTCCGCGAAATTTTCATCTAAGGCGGGCAAGTGTTTAAGGCTGTATCTCAACGAGATAGTTTCGCCGCTTGAAATGCTTTTGATTTTGGACAAGACCATGCGCTTGAAACGCGTATACCCGATGACGAAAAACATATCTTCTTCGATTAAGGGAAGATTAAAGACCATATACTTTATAAAATATTCTTTGAGCGTGAAGTTCGAAGGAAACAGCATCGTTATAGACAAGCGTCCTTTAAGTTATCGCGAAAAAAAGAAGATCGCCACTATATGCACGTGTTTGATTTTGGCTATTACGATTGCCATCGGCGTACCCGTAACTACCGTTTCGCTTATACCCAAACCCATTGAAGGCGAAGTAACGAAACTCAGCCATATCGATTTTAGTTCTGAAAAGGAATATACGCTTAAAAAGGACATTGTCCTGCCTGAAAATTATTCCGTTGAAAAAGTCAATTGCATAATTAACGGCGACGGCAAAAAACTTATTTTCGGCAAGGGCGCGAATCTCGGAGACTTAAACGGGAAGTTGTCCGACTTGACTATCGACAGTTCTGGCGACGCGATATTCAATTCCATTACCGAAAACGCTGCGATTGAAAACGTAACCGTAAACGTCAACGCGGATATAAGTACGGAGAAGAGCACGGCTTTGATCGCGTTGACAAACTACGGTACTATTGAAAACGTAACCGTAAACGTAAGCGGAAATATAAATGCGATCGCAAAATCTACGGACGTTACGGAAGAACTTACTTTCGGCGGGATAGTCAATCAAAATAACGTTCGAAATAACAACGCTATTGGCACCATTAAGAATTGCGTTGTAAATTATTCGCAATTTACTCTTGTCGGAGAGTCTAGCGCAAACGCTGTGTTTGGCGGCGTGGCAGGCGTCAACAACGGATATTTGCAAGATTGCAAAGTTACTGGCGAGATTGTCGCGGATACTTTTGATATCGCAGGCGTATGCTCGGTCAATAACGGTTTGCTTTCCGGCAATACGAATGAAGCGGATCTATCGCAAACTTCCGCCGATACGGGTTGGAATCCCATTGTTTGCGGAATAGTTTTGAGAAACGCTTATGCGGTCGAGAAATGCCAAAATACAGGAAGAATTTCCGCAGTTTCCAACTGTTCTCAGTTTGAAGTTCAAGAAGAGTATGAACCCACCGCTTCGGCGACAGGTATAGCCTATTTGAACAGAAGTACTATGACGACCCCATATATATTAAATAGCGACAACTTAGGCGATATAGAATGCAGCGCAGATTATAGGCACGCTTACGCCGCAGGCGTTTGTTTATCGTCAAGCGGGGCAATAGAGAATTGTAAAAACAGCGGCGAAGTAAACGGTAAAGCAAACAACGGCTTTGACGCTTACGTAGGCGGGATCACTACGTTAGCGTACGGAGATATTTATAAAGCGGTCAACGAAGGCAATGTTTCTGCGACAGCCGGCGGAACGGCGTACGTAGGCGGAATATCCGCGCAGGCAGTTTCGCAGTTGTCTTACTGTCATTCAAGCGGGGATATTACGGTAACGGCGGAAAATGTCTATGCAGGCGGAATAATAGGCTTCACCGACGTTGCGACTTCCGCTTCAATTTACGGCGGCGTCAACGTCTATTTCGGTATTGCGGATCGTTGTATAAGCGAAAACCAAATAAATGCGTCCGTAATCGGAGATAAACCTGCTTACGTCGGCGGTATAGTCGGATACGTCAGTGAAAAGGGATTCAATGACAACGAGATATATTACGGCGGTTGCGTTACTAACTGCTATTTTATAGGAGAACGCGTATCTGACGTTTTGTATTTCGGAAATATCGTCGGAGTATGCGACGTAAATATTTACGAAATCAATTCGTTTACTTCGGGCAATAGCGAGTATTATAATTTTGGCG
>JAIEEW010000075.1 GCA_029067255.1 Clostridia bacterium
GGGGGTCTCCAACTTATTGAACCCGCATGTCTCAGCAATCCTAGTCCCGCTAGGCAACGTTATTATCGCAATATGCCGAGTAGTATTCTTGCCCCTGTCGCCTTTTTTACTCAATTCTCCGATTTTCAATTTATCTTCGCCCATTATACAGTTGATAAGCGAAGACTTGCCGACTGCTGACTGTCCTGCAAGACAAACGTACTTTCCTTTGATTTTTTCCATCAGTTGATCAATGCCTTGTCCCGTTTGAGTAGATATTACCAGAATATCGGCAATATCCTTGTAATCGTTTGCCACGTCTTCCGCTATTTTGTCCGCGCCTTGCATATCTGCTTTATTTACGCATATTATAGGCTGAATACCGTTTTCCGTCGCGCCTATTATCAATTTATCAACAAGCATCATGTCCGGTTTAGGAACAGGCGCCAACACAATAACGATTCCGTCCATATTGCTTACAAAAGGACGAACCAACTGAGTTTTGCGCGGACGAACGCTCTCTATTATACCTTCTTTGTCCAAAACAATATCAACAATATCGCCGATAAACAATTCGCCGATATTTTTTAGTTTACCTCTTGGAAAACATTTTACAATTTCGCCATCTTCGGTCTTTACCGTATATATTCCGCCTATACCTTTAATAATTTGACCGCTTGTCTTGATTTTGATAATTTTTCTCCTTTGCAAATTGATTTGCCTTTTATTTTATATTCAATATTTTCGCGATTTCTTTTATAGCGATATACTCGCGTTTATGACAGCCGTATAATTCTTCGTCAACGTCTTTATACTCGTCCATAAGTTCGCTAAGTTGTCTTTCCAACACCTCGCAATCTTGCCAATCGCAAATCATATTCAACGATTTTTCGTTGTCAGTAAGCGATTTTTCGCTCTCTCCGATTATTTCGCATAGTATGTAAACGCTGTAAAAAATCATTTCATGATAATATTCTCTTATTGCAAACAGTTTTTTTACAGGTTTTACCGTTATTCCGCATTCTTCCTTGCACTCGCGAACGACGCATTCGTCATAGTTTTCGCAATTTTCCACTCCGCCGCCCGACAACATTACCATCTTCGGCGTTGAAGCATATTCGACAAACAACTTGCCTTTATCACGAATTACTGCCCGCGCGGCATTTCTGATAAATCCGTATTTCTTATCTTCTGTGTAATCGCAATCAAAGATATCAATTACTTTCATCTTTCAACACCTTTCTTCTGAGTTGACCGCAAGCGCCTTCAATATCGCTCCCCATGCTTCTTCGCACTGTTACGCTTATACCCTGCTTTTCAAGTTCCGCCATAAAACGGTAAATATTCTTTTTATTGCTGCCTTCGAGTTCCCTTTCCTTGACGTAATTGAGCGGAATCAGATTTATATGGCAAGCAAGTCCTTTTACAACTCCAGCCAACTGCCTTGCGCAGTATTCCGAATCATTCTTGCCCGCTATCATAGAATACTCAAAAATTATCCGCCTACCCGTTTTATCAAAATAATATTTTACCGCTTTTATTATATCGGATATGGAATACTTTTTAGCAATAGGCATTATTTCTCGCCGCATCTCATCGTTGGGCGCATGCAAAGAAATTGTCAAAGTAGGCGAATATCCGTCGTCGGCAAGTCTTACTATTTTATCGCAAAGTCCGCAAGTAGACAACGAAACGTTTCTCCTTGATATATTCAACCCGTTTTCATCGCTTACCAAAGTAAGAAACTTACATACGTTGTCGTAATTATCCAACGGCTCGCCGCTACCCATAAGTACGATATTCGTAACTCCGCGTTCGCTTTCCACACGATTTTCTCTGTTTACCGCCACAACTTGTCCAAGAATTTCGCCGGCAGTCAAATTTCTTATCAGCCCTTCGAGTCCGGAAGCGCAAAAAGCGCAATTCATTCTGCATCCCACCTGAGTGGACACGCAAAGCGTGTTGCCGTATTTGTATTTCATTAGCACGCCTTCGATGATATTCCCGTCTTTCAAGCGATAAAGATATTTGACCGTACCGTCGGACGGCGACGTCAAAGACTTTTCAATCTCAATTCCTTGCGGATAATAACCGTCGTCGGCAAGCGCATCAAGAAATGATTTCGGTATATTCTTCATTCCGTCGAATTTTTCGCCTTTATTCAGCCAACCGTAAAGTTGCTTAGCGCGGAATTTCGGTTGATCCATATAAGATATCAATTCTTCGAGTTCTTCTATCGAATAATCGGAAAGCAATCTTTCTATCATATCTTTTTCTCCAAAACTGCGATAAAGAAACCATCCGTTCCTTTTCCGTCTGGCAAATACTGCTTATGCGATACGACTACCCATTCAGGATTGTATTTGACAAACTTACCGACTACGTTGTAATTTTCTTCTCTCAACAACGTGCAAGTCGAATATACTATTCTTTTCTTTGTATATTTGCTTGCGTTGGTCAAAATTTTATACTGTATTTCAGAAAGATGCTCTATCTTATCCGGCGACGCTTCCAAATATATATCCGGCTTTTTGCCGACTACACCAAATCCGCTGCAAGGCGCGTCGCAAAGCGTTTTGTCAAATTTATCTGCAAAACTATTGTTATATTCACAACCGTCGTTATACAATATTTCAATATTATCCGCTCCCATTCTGAATGCGTAGGCGCGTATAAGGTCCAACCTATGCTCATGTATATCGCAAGCGGTTACGCTTTCTTTCGTAAGTTCGCTCATTAAGACAGACTTCCCACCCGGCGCGCTGCAAAGATCGAGTATCTTATCGTTCTCTTTTATTTCCATCGCCGCGACTGCCGCCATAGACGTAGCCGACTGGATCGTTATCTCGCCCGTTTCGCACAGTTTTTTGACAAAAGCGCAGTTGTCGACAAAAACTCCGCCGACTTCGCTTGACGTATAATCAACTCCCTTTTCGTCAAGTTTTCCCTTTAATTGCTCCAATGTCAATCTTCTCGAATTAGGACGTATATGTTCTTTTGTAAACACCGGCGCGTTAAGAAATGCTTTGCTTACTTCGTATCCGTACTCCTTAACGTATTTCTTCACCAACCACAATGGCGCGCTCGCCGACACACTCAAACTCTCTATTTTATCTTTTGGCAACTCGATAGAATTTAAGTCGAAATTTTTTAACGTGGCGTTGACAAAACCTTTTAGTTGTCTTTTGCCGTACTTTTCGCAAATATCAACCAAACTATCGACAACAGCGTACTTTGGAATAGAGTTTATATAAACAAGACAATACAGCCCCAGTTTAAGCAACACGACGATAGTCTTTGTCGGACGTTTGGAAACAATTTTACTTAGATAATATTCTAGTTGAACGTCCTTTTGCAATACTCCGTAAACTATTCTCGTTACGATAGCGCGATTGCTCGCGCCGTCAACGCGCTTATTGAGTTCTATCGTACTGTACGCTCCGTCCTTATATACGCTGAGCAATATCTCAAAAGCCAAAATTAAATCGTTCATTCGCCCAGTTTAACTCCGCTTTTCAATTTGCCGCCGCTCAAAAACGCAGATATTTCCATCGACTTTTTACCTTCCAACTGCACTTCGATAAGTTCGACAATACCGTCGCCGGTCTTGACAAAAGCGCGGCTTTTAGAAGCGTATACTTCTCCGCAAGAGTATTCTTTCATATTCTCTGCTATATCGACGTCGCCGCAAACTCTGCATTTGGATATTTTGAATATCTTTCCGTCCAAATAAGTGAACGCAGACGGCCAAGGCGTAAAACCGCGCATGCGATTGAAGATGCTATCCGCCGGATTTGCCCAATCTATTTTGCCGTCTTCCTTGTTTATCATAGGATAATGCGTAGCGGATTTTTCATCCTGCGGGATGTAAACCGCTTGTCCCGAAGATATTATTTCCAACGCCTGAACTATTGCCTGTCCGCCTAAAACAGCAAGCCTGTCAAAAAGTTGTCCCGCGTTTTCTTCGGGAAGTATATTTATTTCTTTATGAAGAAGTATATCTCCGCTGTCTACGGCAAGCGCGGTACGCATTATCGTGATCCCCGTCTTTTTCTCTCCGTTGACAAGACACCACTGAATAGGACTGCTGCCCCTATATTTTGGCAACAGCGAAGCGTGAATATTTATTACGCCGTATTTGGGGATATCCAAAATTTCTTGACTTATGATCTGTCCGAAAGCGCAGGTAATTACTATATCGGGATCTATTCTTTTTATATCGCCAACTCCTTCCTTGCGAATACTCTCGTATTGATAGACGGGTATCCCTTTTTTGACAGCGTACGACTTGACGGGACAAAAAGATACTTCTTCGCCCCTGCCGCGTTTTCTGTCGGGTTGCGTAACCGCGCCGACTACGTTATAGCCGCCGTCTATTATAGCGCTTTAAACGCAAACAGCAAAAACGGGAGTCCCCAAAAAAATAATTA
>JAIEEW010000076.1 GCA_029067255.1 Clostridia bacterium
CGCATATACTAGCGCTGTCAAGCAAAACTCCTACGAGCGGGTTTGTTTTCATAAGTTCCGCAACTCTCTTCTCGACTCCGAATCCTACCGTCGCGCCCAAAAAGTATACTTCGTTACACCCCGATAAATGTCTTCGAATATCTTCGCCTAGTAAGCGTATATCCGCACCGACAAGTTTCATTTGACGACTGTCAAACGGATATTTTCTTATTACGCTTCTGGGTGTAATAAGGTTCAAGCAAAGCCGTATCGCGCCGTCGATTTCTTCTTCCAAACGTTCGCCGTACTCCTGACCTTTGTATCCGAGATATCTCAGCAATTCGCTCTTTTCTATTTTCATCCGTTGAGTTTATCCAAAATGGGTCTGATGTTGTCGGTTATGCGTTTAGCGACGTACGCGTTGTTCATGATATACAAATGTATACCGTCTACGCCGCTTGAAAGCAAGTCGACGATTTGATCGGTCGCGTACGCAATACCCGCTTCGGCAAGCGCGTCGGGATCGTCTGCAAACTTGCTGTACATGCGCGAGATCTTGGAAGGGATTTTCGCTCCCGTCATCTTGACTATACCGCCGAACTGCGACGCTTTTACCAACGGCATTACGCCCGCTTGAACGGGAATATCTATGCCGGCAAGTCTGACCATATCTATGTATTTGAGATAATCGTCGTTGTCAAAAAACAACTGCGAATTAAGATGCGTAACGCCCTTGTCAACTTTGATTTTAAGATTGCGTATATCTTCCACAATATTCGCGCTTTCTGGATGACCTTCAGGATAGCACGCTCCTACCACGTTTATATCGCTGCGCGACTTGATAAATTCCACAAGATCGCTGGCGTGAGAAAAGTCGCTTTTGACTTCTCCTTCTATTCTGTCGCCGCGAAGAGCGAGCACGTTTTCCACTCCTATATCCACAAGTCCGTCAAGCGCTTTCGCAACTTCGTCGCGCGTAGAATTGACGCAAGTGAGATGCGCGAGCGGCTCTATGCCGTAATCTTTCTTTACTATCTGCGCTATCTCTTTGGTGCGCGAGTTCTTACTTCCGCCGGCGCTGTAAGTAATAGAAACGTAATCCGGCTTTATATCCCTTATCTGAGCAAGCGTATCGAGTATCTTCTCTATACCGTCGTTTGCTTTGGGCGGAAAAATTTCAAAAGAATAAACGACTTTTTTCTTCTTGAACATTTCGTTGATTTTCATAACATTTTACCTTCCTTTTGCGTTCATATTATATCACACCTTAAAAAAGCGCGCTACTTTTTGATATACATTTATTTTTCTTATACAAAAAATAACCTAAACTCCGCCATTGCTGACGGCGCGCACGGTTAGTTCTCCGACTTTATGGATTCTGACCGTCGTCGACAAAGGTTATGATGCTTTTAGAATAAATCGAGTAAAAAAAGTAAATGAAAAACGGGAGAGAAAAACTTCACTCCCGTTTACTTTTCTTCAAACTTATCAATTTTGCTATTAGATCTTTTTCAAGAACTCTACAAAACTGTTTTTATTGTCCAACGCGGTAGTCGTAGGTCTGCCTAGATCTGCTCTTGAACTTATTGAACTTTCCACTTCGATAAACGACAGCGAATCGCTCGCTTTGGCTTTTTTAAGTTCTCTATCCAAATCTTCGTAAGTAGAAACTTTCACTGCGTAAGGATATCCGCAAGCAGTCGCTATTTTCGTCAATTCCAACGACTGCGAAACGGTGGGCATTCCCCCGACTGTTTCATGAGCGCCGTTGTTGATAACGATATGCGCAAGATTCTTAGGTTTGTTCGCTCCAATAACCGCCATAGCGCCCATATGCATCAAGGCCGCGCCGTCGCCGTCTACGCACCATACTTTTGCGTTAGGTTTATTCAAGGCTACGCCAAGCGCTATAGAAGAACTGTGTCCCATCGAACCTACTGTAAGAAAATCTCGCTCATGCCCCTGTCCGTTGGCTTCTCTTATCTCAAACAATTCTCTCGACGCTTTGCCCGTCGTCGATATTATCGGGTCGTCCCCGCTTACAGAGACGATATGACGGATTATTTCTTCTCTGCAAAGAGAATAAGAATTTGTATACGCAACTTTTTCGTCATATTGCAACGCGCCTTTCTTGATCACGAAAGCGACTTGCTTTCCTTCCGCCAAAAGCGATTGCCATTGAGATAATTTTTCTTCGATTTGAGATACGGAAGTATTCTTATCGACTACAAAATATTCGATTTCCATATCTTCCAAAAGTTTTAACGTTACTTCGCCTTGATAGATATGCTG
>JAIEEW010000077.1 GCA_029067255.1 Clostridia bacterium
AAGACACATCGGCGGCGGAAACAGAAGAAAGTACAGAATAATTGATTTCAAGCGTAATAAGGATAATATACCCGCTAAGGTCGCTTCGATCGAGTACGATCCCAACCGCAGCGCAAACATCGCGCTTTTGGTATACGCAGACGGAGAAAAGAGATACATTATCGCTCCGCTCGGATTGCAGAAAGGCGATACGGTTATGAGCGGCGAGAACGCGGACATCAGAACCGGAAACACTCTTCCGCTCGAAAAGATCCCCGTCGGTACTGTTATCCACAATATCGAAATGCATCCCGGTAAGGGCGGTCAGATCGCAAGATCTGCGGGCAATTCGGCTCAGTTGATGGCAAAAGAAGGCAAGTACGCAACGCTCAGACTTCCCAGCGGCGAGATGAGATATCTTCCGATAAAGTGCAGAGCGACAATAGGTCAAGTCGGCAATCTCGAACACGAAATCGTGTCTATCGGTAAAGCGGGACGTAAGCGCCACATGGGCGTAAGACCTACCGTCCGCGGCGTTGTAATGAACCCTTGCGACCACCCGCACGGCGGCGGCGAAGGAAAATCGCCTATCGGTATGCCAAGTCCTGTAACTCCTTGGGGTAAACCTGCTTTGGGTTACAAGACCAGAAAGAAGAACAAGAGCAATAAGTTCATCATTAAGCGTGTGAACTAGGAGGAGCGAAAATGAGTAGATCAGTAAAAAAAGGACCTTTTGTTGAAAAGAGACTTATAGACAGAATCATCGCAATGAACAACGCCAACGAAAAGAAGGTAGTTAAGACGTGGTCGAGATCGTCGACGATCTTTCCGGATATGGTAGGACACACGATTGCCGTACACGACGGAAGAAAGCACGTCCCCGTATATATTACCGAAGATATGGTTGGCTGCAAACTCGGCGAGTTCGCTCCGACGAGAACCTTTAAGGGACACGCCGGTGAGAAAACGACAGGAAGGAGATAAAAAATGGCAAAGAGATTAAGAGAAAAAGCAGAGGCTCGTAAAAACAATGCCGACAAGCGCCCGAGCGCTACCGTAAAGTATGTAAGAATTTCTCCCGACAAAGTAAGAATCGTACTTGACATTATCAGAGGAAAGAGTTATACGGAGGCGTTGGCAATTTTGAAGTTCACCCGCAAGGCTGCTTGCGAACCGCTTATAAAATTGCTCAACTCCGCAGCGGCAAACGCAGAAGACCATTTGAATATGAGCAAGAGCGACCTTTACGTCGCAGAATGTTTTGCAAATGCAGGTCCGATACTCAAACGTATCAGAGCGAGAGCAAAGGGAAGCGCGGCTAGAATCAACAAGCGCACCTGCCACATCACGATTATTCTTGATGAAAACAATAAACAAGACGCTGCAAGCGCCAAATAAGGAAGGAGGTATTGAATAATGGGACAGAAAGTTAGTCCGCACGGATTAAGAGTCGGCGTTATTAAAGAATGGAACGCGCAATGGTACGCAGACAAGAAGAACTTTTCTAAGAACCTTGTCGAAGACCACAAAATCAGAACTTATCTTAAAAAGAAATATTATCAATGCTCGATTTCCAAAATAACGATCAGCAGAATACTTTCTTCGGCAAACGACATCGTTATCGTTACGATTTACACCTCTAAGCCGGGCATCATGATCGGCAAAGCAGGCGCAGGCGTAGAGCAGATCAAGAAAGAAGTTATGAAACTCGCTCCCAAAAAGAGCGTAAGCATCAATATTATGGAAGTCAAAAGACCCGATACCGACGCTCAACTTATCGCTGAGAACATCGCTGCTCAACTTGAAAAGCGTACCGCTTTCAGAAGAGCAATGAAAGGTTGTATCTCTAAGGCTATGAAGAGCGGAGTAAAGGGTATCAAGACAAAGGTTTCCGGTCGTCTTGACGGAGCGGAAATCGCAAGATCGGAAAGTTACCACGAAGGTTCGATCCCTCTTCAAACGTTGAGAGCGGATATCGACTACGGTACTGCTGAAGCGCATACTACTTTCGGTATTATCGGCGTAAAGGTTTGGGTTTACAAGGGCGAAGTACTTGGAAAGAATGCGAATGCAAAAGAGAATAAGGAAGGAGGTAACGCGTAATGTTAATGCCTAAAAGAGTAAAAAGACGCCGTGTTCATCGC
>JAIEEW010000078.1 GCA_029067255.1 Clostridia bacterium
TCGTTCTCCGGCGCTATCGGCGTTAAGATTAATACCGATTTCAATTACGTTTTGGGCGCTACCTACACCAAAGCGGACGGCGTTGAAACAGTTGCAAATCTTCTTCCCGATTCCGGTTTCAAGAACGTTCAACTCACTATCGTTGGTAACGCTAAAATGAAACTCGGTCTTGCAAACACTCTTGCTGTCGACGTACTTGCAGGCGTTGTAAGTTTGGGAATCAAAGCGGAAGTCGGCAACTTCAACGGTTTGTACGGCTACGCTACGACAGGCAATTTGCTTGTTAAAGATCCTACCGTTGCTGGCGCATTGTATTTTGAAGGCGGTTTCTATTACGATATTGATCTTCTTATCGCGCTTTCTATCGGCAGCATCGCTAATATCGATAAGAAAGTAGACATTACTCAAGGCGAAATAGTTCTTTATACTCTCGGCGAGAGAGAACTCATCAAATCTATTACGGCTCCCGAAGTTATTGAATTGACGGCTATCGAAACTCTCATGCCTGAATTCGCTGCAGAGGCTTACGACGTAAAAGATTGCAGACCTTATCAGACGGCTATCAGATTTGAGAGCAGCGTTGCTGACGGCGACAATATCACCATCACCGACGGCGTTATCAAAGTAGTAGATCCTACAAAGAAAGTAGACACCACCGTAAGATTCCAGTACAAAAATATCGTTGTTGAGACGAAAGTCGTATTTGACGGCGCAGTAGTATTCGACAAATATATCTACGATTACGACAAATCCGGCGACAACAGAACCGACGACGTAGAAATCGTACTCGCAGGTAGCGAGATCGACGGCAACGAAGTTGTTTCCGTAGACGGCGGTTCTTACGATAAAGACAGCAAGACCATCACTGTTCCGTTCAAGAACGCTGCGGTTATGGCAAACGGTATCAACGCTGTTGAAGTTAACGTAAACGGCAACGTATATCTCACTTACATCAACGTAAGCGGAACGCTCGAAGCAGACGGCTTCAAGGTAGGCGGAGTATACGAGATCTTTGCGGCAGAACAGATCGCTGATATGTCCGCTAAGTCCAACGAAGGCGAAACATTCTTCGGCAAGACATTCAAAGTTGTTGAAGATATCGATATGAACGGCGCAGTTATCGCTCCTATCAAAGAATTCAAGGGTACGCTTGACGGTAACGGCAAGACGATTTCCGGATACGTTGTAGAAGGAACGGTTGACAACGCAGTTGCGTTTATCGCAAACAACAAGGGCGAAATCAAAGACTTGACGCTTGACGGAAAAGTAAACGCTCAGATCGCTGCTAAGACGGGTAAAAATTATTTCGTTGCAGGCGCGGTAGCGGTAAACAACGGCATCATGACCAACGTAACTGTAAACGGTAGCGTAGAAATGACGTCCACCAGCCTTAACGCTTTCGTAACTATAAAAGTTATGGCAATCGTTGCTGAGAACGCAGGTCAAGTAAACGGCTGCTCGGCAAACGGTAACGTTGTCGCTGTATCTCAGTTTGACATCGCAAACGTAACTATCTACGTTGATGCTAGCGTAAACAACGAGTATTCTTGCAAGAATGCGGCTGTTGCAGGCGGTCATTTGGTAAAATTCGTCAAAGTGAACTAATCGCTGGGGCGAAGCAAAATTGAAAATTCGGGAGTTTGGAAACGAACTCCCGTTTTCTTTTGCTTTGTTATGTATTTTCGTTGTTGACTATTTTCATTTTGTATATTAAAATATAGATACAATATGTATAATTAATTTGGGGAATGCTGATTATGAAAAGATTATTAATAGGAATTACTCTTTTGGCAGTCGTAATAGGCGCGTTAGCGCTTACGGCTTGTTCAGGCGTCGGAGTCGTTATAGGATACGATCCCGCTACGGATTACGGAGTATATTGGTATGCTGACGGCGAGTACGTAAGAAGTTCGGAAAAGATGTCTTCGGACGCGTTTGACCCGACAAAACCGACTTTTGTCTTCGCTCACGGATGGGAACCCGATAAGGAAAACTCTTCCAACGGACTTGTAGAAGATCTTGTAACTCACAAAGATACAAGAGATAAGGCATCGGCGTATACCAGAGATTACGCAGAAGAACTTAAAGAGCAGGGATATAACGTCGCTCTTCTAGGCTGGTTTTCTTACGCCAAAAATTTGGGAGAACTTTTCAGGGCTATTTGGATAGACTTTGACGGCGGCAACGCGCTGTCGGTAAGATTCGCGCAGGAACTTTCCGCTGTGTTGGGCGAAGATTACGATAAAGACGTCAAGATGGTTGGACACAGTTATGGAAGTCAGTTGGCTCTCGCGACTGTATATCAACTCGTCAATTTCAAAAACAACGGACTAATAAGCAATTCGCATATTATTCCCACGCGTTTGACTTTGGCGGATCCTTATATCGGAGCAACGTCGTTGATAAAAGATTGGCAAAAACTCGCTAAGTCTAAGATCTCGTATACAGGTGAGAAGATAGGCGAGCGAGAACCGAAAGAGTTGTTTGCAGATAAGATAGACAATATAGTATCGGCTACCGATATTGCGGTTGATATTTACTGCGGAATGAGCATTGCTTCGACGTCTTATTACGATTACGACGGAAGCGACGAGAGTTTTGAAAAACTGTCTAAGAATTGCGTATTCGTAAAAAGCGAAGGTCTTAAAGCGGGATACGGCGATTTCAACATACACAACATAGTTAGGGACTGGGTGTTGATTTCTATAGTGGACGAAGTTGAACTTAGCGATCAGAACGGAGACGTCGCTCCGTCCGGCGCGGCTAGCGACGAGCAAATAAAGAGTATGCGCGGTAAGTGTTACTATCAGAATTCAAAACGTTTAGACGTAGATGGCGATTCTATGACGCTCAAAGACAGAAGCGACGGCAAATATTGATAAATCAAGTAAATTACAGCGCTCCGAATAACGTATTGGGGCGTTTGTTTTATCAAATTATCGAAAAATATTCGTCAACATTCGTATATTTGTATAAATATAAACAATTTATGTATATTTATGCACACAGAAGAGCATAAAACGGCAGGTTTGGGA
>JAIEEW010000079.1 GCA_029067255.1 Clostridia bacterium
TGGACACGGCGCAAAAAAATTATCTTGCGGGAGTTTGCGATAAAAAAATTCTGAAAGAGCGCGGTTTCACATCGCCGGAAGATGCGTGGAATTTTGTAAAGACCAACCGCTATTTATTGAAATCCGATACTCTTTTGCACGGAGATTACTGTCTGCCCAACGTAATATTCGACGGTTGGAAGTTAAGCGGTTTTATAGATTTAGGTTGCGGCGGCGTCGGCGACAGACACGTCGACATATTTTGGGGCATCAAAACTCTTGAATACAATTTGAAAACAAACGCGTACGCCCAAAGATTTATCGACGTTTACGGCAAAGATCTCGTTGAGCGCGATAATCTTCGGCTTATTGAAGCAATCGAAATATTCGGATGATATAAGGAGATGAATATGAGAAGAAAAGACAGAGAAATGAGCAAAGAATTTGCATTGCAAGTAGTAGACAAATGCGAATGGGCTACGCTTGCGACAATTACCCCGAACAACACGCCCTACTGCGTTACGCTTTCGATAGCGCGAATAGAAAATTCCATTTATTTTCACTGCGCGAAAGACGGCAAAAAAATAGACTGTTTCAAGCGCTTCCCCGACGTGTGTATATCATGCGTCGGCGATACCTGCCGCCTGCAAGACGAGTTTGCTACAAAATACGAATCGGCGATAGTTTTCGGCAAAGTTTCGCAAGTAACGGACCGCGAAGAAAAAATACTCGCGCTTAAAGCGATCAGCGAAAGACATACCCCCGCAAATATGAAAAACTTCGACGACGTTATTCAAAAAAGTCTTTCTGTAACAGATGTTTGGAAAGTTTCGATAGACTCAATATCAGGCAAAAGCAAAAGATGATCTCCCCCAAAAACAGCAAGACAAAAGCCGCTTTCAAAGCGGCTTTTGCTTTCGGATGTATTACCGAAAAATGTGGAAGTGAAAAAACTATGTTTTGATAAAATCTATAATTTGACCGGATGCTCTGTAAGAGCGTCTTCCGAATATATTTCGTCGCAATCGTAATAATCGAATATATCTTCTTCCGAAAAATCCACGTCGTATATCGACTGCTGCGCTCTGACTTTTTCGGCAAGTTCCTTGTCGACTTTCTTTTTGAGCGCGACGTCGTCGGGTTTAGTTGTTAAAGTCGCTTCCTTATCTATAAGACCCTGCGCGACGTATTTGTTTTCGAGCGGAGTAAGACGCATATCGTACTTATCGTAATCGTAGCCGTAGAATTCGCATACCGTTCTGTCATACATTTCCTGCGTGGCTTTTTGCATATAATCGAGATTTTCTTTTACGCTCAAATCGCTTCGCGGATAGATAGCCGGACATATTTTTACCGTGCAATCTTTCTTTACGCCCAACTTTCTTCTCAACCAGTTAGGCTGTCTGAAAAGTATAACAGTCATAACGACAGGTACGTTGTTTTTGACCGCATAGTGGAACGCGCCTTTTTTGAGCGGACGGGAATTCTCGTACTTCTCCCACATTGCCTGTTCGGCGTAAAAAGTAACTACGGAATTACCGTGTTCGAATATCTCGGTGATAGACTTATCGAGATTGCTCATCGCTTTTATCGAACTTGCAAGCGGCAAAAAACCGCCCGCTCTGAAAAACTTGCTCGAAAAGCCTTTTTTGAGTTGGAAAGCCGCTCCCGTCATATAATGTCTATGTCCGAAAGCAACCTGAAAATTTATCATAGTGTCAAGCAACATAACGTGGTTTGAAACCCTTATCGCGTTGTCGACTTGTTTGAGATTGTCTTTGCCTTCTATTTTAAGATCGAAAAGAAGTTTGTTGGCAATCGGCAACATGGCGCGCAACAAACTCTTTACGACAAACCTACCCGCTTTGAAAGTACGGGTCTTAGGTTGGAATTCGTAATCCTTATCGACTGTGATTGTGTTGTCCTCGTTAAAGGGCGTGGTCCAATGATCGAACGCTTCCATTCTCGCGTATTGAGCGTGCATTTGATCGTATTCTTTCTGTGTGATTTTTGCCATTGTACTGCCTCAACAATTCATGATATAGGATGCTATGCGGTCGGCTCCGTTATCGCGCTTGTCCAACTTGTAAGTATTTGCGATATAGCCTTGCAACAGTGTCGGATCGTCAATCCATTGTTCGATTTGCCTTTTGATTTTCATAGGACTGTATATTGCCCTGCCGCATCCCAAAGAATCAACGAAATAATCGACTGTCGCTTTCTCTATCGGATGCGCGTAGTAATCTATAATAACGGGGGTATGCATATACACGCTGTCAAGCACCGCGTTGGGTCCGCCTTTGCAAATAAGAACGTCGCTCGCGCAATAGTACTCGTGTATATTCGCGGTAAACGGCAATACGGTAAGCGTAACGTTGTCAGGCAATCCCGACGCTATCCGCTTGTACTTCGAATACAGTTTTTCATTCTTCCCCGCGACGAAAATCACGCTCAGTTGTCTGTCCGTGTCAAGAAGATAACTCGTTACTATATCCGCTTTCGCCTTTGCGTACGCGCCGTCGGCAACCGTAACGGTAAACTTGTCGGGAAGATCGTATTTCTTTCTGTAAAACGTTTTGTCATCGACGCTTTCGAGAATGCATTTTCTTGCCGCGCAAGGTACTTGAAAAAGGCTGTCCTTTGCAAAATTTTTATCGATCGCCTGCTTATATGCAAGATCGTTGTTTACAAAAAACGCCCCGTCGCGGTTATCCCACCACATGTGTACGTTGTTGTCGGGATTGTACGTTACTACCTTTACGTCAGGATTAGTCTTTTTGTACTCCAACGCGCAGTAAGTCATGAAATAATGCGTACTTACGATAACGTCAGGTCTTTGACTTGCGAAATACTCTACCGTACCTTTCGTCGCTTTTCTGAAAGTCGTCTTGTGCAACAGACGGAAAAAATTCAATCCGAACGCTTCCAAAAGCGTAAAACACATATTCCCATAGCCTTTGAGCGAATTAGTACGTTGAGTATTTTTGATAATAAAATTCTCGTAACCGATCATTTTTTTATCGTTTCCCTCGCGCATTACTCGCGATTCGATTATCTGAGCGTCGGAATATTTGCTCAGACTGTCTCTTATCGACTGGATAGAAGTAATGTGTCCCATACCCGATTCAAAATATGTCAACAAAACCTTTTTTGCCATTCGTTCACCTCATAAAATCGCCGTCGACGACGGTTTTTATATGTAGACAAACAAAATTTACCCGTTATTGTTCGATTTCAATGTACAAAATTTGCAAAAGTAATTGACTTTTATCAATTATTTTACTATTCTTATTATAAGAGAATTCGACAAAATTATCAACCGCAAAAACTATACCATTTAGCACTAGTATGTATAATAATCAACATAATTATTTGAAAACGTCTATTATTATACCATATTTTTGGCAAATTGTTGGGGGTTAACAAATGGTTAACAGATAGTTTATATTGAGTTAATAATCAAAAAATTAACGTTTTTTATGAGAAAAATGTCAATTTTAACGTAAGGGGAATATTATAATGGATAAGACAAAAAAAGATAGGCGATTCAAGCGTACTCAACAGCAACTTTTATGCGCATTGAAAGAACTTATAAATACAAAAAGCATAGTAAATATTTCAGTAAGGGAACTTGCGGAACTTGCGGACGTCAACAGAGCGACATTTTATCTGCACTATCGCGATCCTTACGATATGTTGGAAAAACTTGGCAACGAGTTTATAGAAAATCTGAAAACTATACTTGTAAAAGACAACGAAGGATTCAATCCCGCTAAAAGTTTTGTAAATCTTTATAGATACGTAAAAGAAAATTACGATATTGCGTATATACTTTTCAGTCCAAACTGCGACAGCGGTTTTGGCAGACATTTGGAACAATCGCTTGAAAAATTTTGCTTCGACAGTTGGATCGTTCGCGCAAAAGACGACGATTCGCGCAACTGCGATTATTTCAGCGTCTATCTCGTAGCGGGAATTACCGCATTGCTTGAAAAATGGGTTTTCGACGGTTTTGTAGAATCCCCCGAAGAAATGGCAAAACTCTCTCAATATTTTATGATGTACGGCGGAAAACAGTTCTGGGAATAATACCGCAAATAATATTGTGTAAATGATAAATGACGGGTAGAGTTTACAACCTTTGTTTTCTCTCCCGTCATTTTGAGCGTAGTCGAAGAATCTAAATTCCACCGACCAAACGCGAAATCTACGATACTCTTCGATTTCGGTCGGACTTAATACGGATTCTATATTTCATTAGATATTTCGACTTCGCTTACGCTCCGCTCAATATGACGGTAGAATAGCGAAAGTCAGTCTTCTCTCCCGTCATTTCGACCGAAGTGGAGAAATCTAGTTCTATTATTTATCCGCTTTTACATCTTTTGTTTTAGACAGCGGAGAGTGGTAAGATTTTCGTTTTAGCGGGAGTAGGT
>JAIEEW010000008.1 GCA_029067255.1 Clostridia bacterium
ATTTAAATCAAAAACATAAATTATCCACAATAAAAAAAAGAATAACCGACCCATATCTAAAAAATATTAGGTCGGTTGAATACATTACATAGACAATTGCTACCGCAATTGCCAAAAGTATACAACTTAAATTAAGTTGTTAAAATTTTATACTCTGGACATATAAGTTCCGGTACGAGTATCAACTCTTATAGTATCGCCTTCGTTTACGAACAACGGAACTTGCAAAGTATATCCTGTCTCCAATGTAGCAGGTTTGGTTGCGCCTTGCGTAGTATTACCTTTTGCTCCGGGTTCGCAGTGCGTAATCAAAAGTTCTACAAAGTTTGGCGGTTCAACCGAGAATGGAGTTCCGTTGTAGAAAGATACGGTTACTTCTCCGTTTTCCATAACGTACTTGAGCGCGTCTTCAACGCTTTCGCCGTTGATAGGCAACATATCGTACGATACTGGATCCATAAAGTAGTACAAATCGCCGTCGTTGTAAGAATATACCATATTCTTATGTTCAATGTGAGCGGTCGGGAACTTTGCCGTCGGGTTGAAAGTCATTTCAACGGTACCGCCGTTGATAACGTCTCTGAGTTTTGTGCGAACAAAAGCGGCGCCCTTGCCCGGTTTAACGTGCAAAAAGTCAACAATAGTAACAACTTTTCCGTCCATTTCAAACGTAACGCCCTTTCTAAAATCGCCTGCCAATACGAAATCAGCCATAAAATACCTCCGATTATATGTTTATAATATTATTAATTTTTTCTCTGCATTAGTCAAGTTATTGACTGAATTTTCGGTTATTTGAACCATATCTTCTATTCTTACTCCGAATTCCCCGTCAATATACAGACCGGGTTCAATGGTAACTATCATATTTTTTTCAAGCAGCCTTTCTTCTCTCGGCGTAAGTCCTACGCCTTCGTGAATATCTATGCCTACTCCGTGTCCCAACGAATGCGTAAAATACTGGTCAAGATTCTCGCGCGCAAAATAATCTCTTGCAATTTTGTCGCCGTCTTTACCTTTTATCCCAGATTTTATACCTTCGAGAGCCAGTCTTTGCGCTGTCAATACGTTATTGTATATGTCCGCTTGTCTTTCGCTAATTTGTCCATATCCGACCGTACGCGTCATATCTGAGCAGTAACCGTTGTATCTCGCGCCGATATCCATAGTTATCAAATCGCCGCATTTCAATTTTCTTTCGCTTCTGTGAGCGTGCGGACTTGCCGTATGCTCGCCAAAAGCAACTATGCTGTCAAAAGCGGGTTCGCAACCGTTTTTTTGCATAATATATTCGATATATGCCGATAATTCTATTTCGCTTATACCCAACTTTATGAATTTTAGGGCTTCTTCGAAGGCTTTTTCGGTTACTGATTGCGCCGATTTTATATTCTTGATCTCTTCAATTGTCTTTATATCTCTCAACGACGCTATTTTATCCGATATATCCACGAGTCTTCTGTCTTCCGAAAGCAATAATAGACTTTCATATTGTCTATATGAAATATCGCTTTCAAAACCAATACTACCGTCTTCAAGAAGATTTGCGCTACTGTTTAAGTCTTGACATAGGACTTCGAAATTATCACTTAATTTCTGCTTTGCTTCAAGATAATAACGCATATCTGTCAAGAAATACGCATGGTTTTTCGTGATTATGATTTGACAGTTTGACGACGAATATCCCGATAAATACAAAGTATTTGAAGGCAACAAAATTATTAGGTTGTCCGTTTCTGCGATATCGTACAGTCTTCTGCAAACATTCATATCCATATTTTACCATAAATTTGTTCGTATGTAAAGTACAAAACTTATTTATATATAAAACACAGACTATTATTTTGCAAGCGAATCGTAATAAGTTTTCATAGCCAGAGCGTCGCGAGTTTGAGTACCTGCGGATTCGCAAACAATATACGGATTGAGTTTATATTGCGCAAAAACTTCCATAAGCGGTTCAAAAGGCGGACCGTAAATATCATCTTCAAACGTAAGATGTCTTAATTCGCCGTTGGACGTGTATTGAATTTTGGAAAAATGAACGTGCATCCTATCGGTCTTACTCTCGCCTACGCCTTCCAAAAGCCTGTCTATCGTCCGCTTATAATCGTCTTGGGTAAAATAAATTCCGCAATCTCTGCTATTCAAATGTCCGAAATCTATGCAAGGCACTATATTTTCATCTCCGATATTGCACATGGCTATTATTTCTTCCAAATCTCCTAGTTGCGCTTTCTTGCCCATTGTTTCAGGACATAGCAGCAAATCAGAATATCCGTTTTCTTCTTTGAGTTTCAACACTTCTTCAAATCTTTTCAAAAGCGTAACCATCGCTTCGTTTCTAGCGCTTTTTAGCGGACTTCCGGGATGAAAAACGCATCTTTTTCCGCCAAATGCTTTTAACGCGGCAAGCGAATCCATAATATACCTGTGATTGTTCTCCGCTTTTTGCTCCTCTTGCGTCGCCAAATTTATAAAGTAAGGAGCGTGAACGCTTATTTCTACGCTATTTTTGGCAAACTCTTGTCCTATTTCATTGGCAGTTGAAGATTTTATTTGAACTCCTCTCCCGAATGAGTATTCAAAGCAGTTCAATCCTTGTTCGCTCAGCCATTTGCCCGCTTCAATAGTGTGTTTATAACCGCTTTGCGCAAATTGTTCGCATAATCCGCTTGGACCGAATTTTATCATTTTTCACCTCATAATTCGCTATTCAAAGCGAATTCAATATCTTTTGAAATTTGTTTTGCAAGATCTTCTTTAGTAGAAAACTTACGTATATCCCGTATTTTTTCTAAAAATTCGACTATTATCTTTTTTCCATAAATATCTTTATTATAATATAGCACGTGGCTTTCAATATTAAAATTTCCGTCGTCGAAAGTCGGATGTTCTCCCACGTTTGTTACTGATTTCAACCAAACGCCATCCACGCGCGTTCTCGTATAGTAAACGCCCGCTTTTATTTTTAATTTATCTGCAGGATATTCGAGATTAGCAGTCGCAAACCCGATATTTCTTCCCCTTTGTGAACCGTGTACCACCTGCCCTATAATAAAGTAAGGTTGAACCAGTAAATCATTGACTTTATTCAAGTTGCCTTCCAAAAGCAAATTTCTAATATCAGTCGAAGCGATTTTTTTGCCATTTTCTTCAGCAAAATCAACAACATTCAGTTCTATCGAGTTCTCTTCGCACCATTTTTTAAGTAAATCTACGTTTCCTTCGCCGTATCTGCCAAACGTATAGTCTTTACCGACTGCTATTCCCTTAATCGACACATACTTAATAAAATTATTAAGAAAATCAATAGGAGAAAGTTGAGAAAAGTATTCGTCGAATTGCGTTTTTATGCAAAAGTCAACGTGTAAGTTGTCAAGTTTATATAACCTTTCTTCAAACGTCAAAATTTGCCCGCTTTCTTTTCTTAGCAATTCAAACGGAGAATTTGAAAAGGTAAAAACGGCGCTTGAACATGAATTTTTGAAAGCCATCTGTTTACACTCGTTGATAAGTTTTATATGTCCCTTGTGAATGCAGTCAAAAAACCCTAGCGCTACAACCAAATCGCATTGACTCTGTTCTCCGTATTCAATTGTCTTTATCCCTTTCCATCTACTCATATCAATCTCCGAGATAACAAATGGATTTAGCGATTCCATCTTTGATTTTTAGAATAAACGCTAAATCGTCCATATAATTTGCGCTATAATTTCCGTCTTTCATATTTATGCTTACGCTTCTACCGTTTCTTATCTTAAAATACTCGTTTTCGCTTAATTCAAGCGACGGCATAAGTGCGTTTACAAGATTAGACGCATCTATTACGCATTCAATAGGTCGCGTCAAAAATTCATCAAGTTCATAAGTATAATTTTCGTCTATCTTAAATCCGCCGCATTCTGTACGCACAAGTTCAGACATATAAGCGACGCTTCCCGCGCTTTCGGCAATATCCCTGCAAATGCTTCTAATGTAAGTTCCGCCGCCGCATATTATCGAAAGCGTTATATCCTTGCAATATTCGCCGTCCAACGTTCTGTCAACAACGGCTATATCTTTTATAAAAACATCTTTCGCTTTGATATCAAAATCATAGCCTTTTCTAGCCAAATCGTATGCTCGCCTTCCATTGATATTAACAGCGCTGTATTTTGGCGGAACTTGCTTAATATTTCCTATAAACTCAGGCAAAATATCAACTATGTGTTGATATTTTGGCAAATTGGCAGTTTTGGTTAATTCTCCTGTGGCGTCTATAGTATCACGTTCTTCTCCAAAAACAAACTTAGCCGTATAAGTTTTTTCTTTTTTAAGCGCAAAATCAAACAGCCTTGTCGCGTTGCCGAAAGCAATGATAAGTATGCCGCTTGCCATTGGATCCAACGTTCCCATGTGTCCGCATTTAATTTTGTGGTTTATGGCCCGAGAATAAGCGTTTCGGCATTTTATTACGACGTCGCTTGATGAAATCCCAACTGGCTTATTTATAATAGCGATATGTTTTTTACTCATAATTCGTCGCGGCAGGCTTTAAGAAGTTTGTCCTTTACGTCTTCGTAAAAGCCTGAAATTCTGCATCCGCTAGCATTTTTATGTCCGCCGCCGCCAAAACATCCCGCTATTCTTGTAGCGTCAACTTTGTCCGACGTGCGAACGCTAATTTTGAAATTATTCGGATTTTCTGTTTGAGTTATCGACACTGCGATTTCAACTCCTGCTATATCCCTAATAAAGTTTATTGCGCCTTCGGTATTGTCCGACGTAGTTCCTGTCGAACTAAAATCTTCGTCGGTAAAGGTAATCAATCCTATCTTACCGTCTTCAAAAAATTTCGCTTTAGACAAAACTCTCGCTCTTAGCAAAAATGTATTCATCGGAACCGATTTAAGAAAGTATTCGCAAACGTCGCTTGCAGAAAAATTATATTTAATCAACTCAGACGCGATAAAATGAGTTTGAGTTGATACACTAGAAAAAGTAAATCCGCCACTGTCTGTAACAAGTCCGCTATAAAGCAGTTTTGCAACTATGTCGTCAAAACAATGTTTTTTCTCGTCCAACGCTTTAATAATCTTAAACATTACTTCGCACGTTGCGCTCACGCCCGGCTCAATAATATTGATTTTTCCATATCTTGAATTTGTCTTGTGATGATCGATATCAACGTTTAGTTTTGATTTTACAAAAAGATTGAAATATTTTCCCAATCTGTCCATATCTGCGCAATCGCAAGCAATAGCGAGATCGCATTTTGTACTCTCATATTTGTTATAATTATCGCTTCCTTCCAAGACTCTCAATGAATCTTTAATATTGCTGTCGCAATACAAATAAACGTCTTTTTTACCGTACAGTTTCAACGCTCGATAAAGAGCGAGAGCGCTTCCGCATGTATCCCCGTCCGGATTTTGGTGGGATATAATAGCGATAGTTTCGCTTGAATTTACTGCTTTGATAAAATCATTGTACATTATTCACCCGAATTTTTGTTTTCTTGATTTTCAGCGGAATGAATTTCGTCGATTATTTTTGAAATTTTTCTGCCGTAACTTATACTATTATCGTATATAAATCTAAGCGCAGGCATATTTCTGAGTTTAATTTTTGACTTCAAACAAGATTTGATATACCCTTCGGCGCTGTTCAAACCGTCAAGTATATCTTTTTCGCTTCCTTCTCCGCCCAAAACGCTTATATAAATTTGAGCCAAAGTCAAATCTCTGTCAACTTGCGCGTCGGTTACGCAGATCATCCTACCCGCAACTCTCGGGTCGCTTATGCCGTCCCTGAGAATTACGGATAACTGTTTTTTTAATTCTGCGTTGATTCTTTCAATCCTACTCATTCTCGATTTGCTCCAAAATATAACTCTCGATCACATCTCCAACCTTAACGTCGTTGAATTTTTCTAGACCGATACCGCATTCATAACCGCTCGCAACTTCTTTTGCGTCGTCTTTCTCTCTCTTCAACGAACTCAGTACGCCTTCATAAATAATGATATTGTCGCGTACAACTCTGACTTTTGAGTTTCTTGCCACCTTACCGTCTGTGATATAACTACCAGCAATCGTACCGAAATTTGATATTCTGAACGTCGCTCTAACTTCCGCGTGTCCGAGAATAACTTCTCTATACATCGGTTCAAGCATGCCTTTCAAAGCCTTTTCAATATCGTTGATAGTATCGTATATTATGCTGTAATGCTTGATTTCTATACCGCTTCTATCAGCAAGAGCCTGCGCTTTCGCTTCCGCTTTTACGTTAAATGCAATAATTACAGCGTTGTTTGCAGTATCAGCAAGCATAACGTCCGATTCGTTGATAGCGCCAACCGCGCTGTGGATAATATTGATTTTTACGTTATCCGCTTTCATATCGTCGTTAAGTTTGAGCAAAGACTGTTTTACCGCTTCTACGGAACCTTGTACGTCGCCCTTAATAATCAAGGTAAGAACCTTTACGTCTGAAGACTGAACGTTTTTGAACATATCGTCAAGACTTCTTGCATTGCTACGCATTTGCATTTCAGATCTTTCTTTATCCGCTCTTTCTTGCGCTACTTTCTTTGCAAGTTTTTCGTCTTTTACAACTACCATAATATCGCCGGCGTTGGGAACTTCGGAAAAGCCTTGCACTTGAACGGCGTAAGATGGGAAGGCTTCCTTAACTCTTTTACCCGTATAGTCGGTCATATCTCTTATCTTACCAATCGCAGTACCTGCAACGATATAGTCGGATACTTTCAAAGTTCCGTTTTGTACCAATATTGTTGCGACCGGTCCCTTACCCTTGTCAAGACTTGCTTCGATTATCGAACCTGTCGCAGGACATTTCTTATTCGCTTTCAATTCCATTACTTCGGCTACCAAAAGAACGTTTTCAAGCAATTCTTTGACGCCTTGACCGGTTTTAGCGCTGACAGGACATACCATCGTATCTCCGCCCCAGTCTTCCGGCAATAAATTATAATTAGTCAACTGTTGTTTGATCCTGTCGAGATTTCCATCTGTTTTATCGATTTTATTGACAGCAACAACTATAGAAACGCCCGCTTCTTTAGCATGATTGATCGCTTCGACTGTCTGCGGCATTATTCCATCGTCAGCAGCGACTACGATAATAGCGATATCTGTTACGTTTGCGCCCCTTCTTCTCATTGCCGTAAACGCTTCGTGTCCGGGAGTATCAAGGAACGTTATCTTTTCGCCGTTAAGATCTATCGTATACGCGCCGATATGCTGCGTGATTCCGCCCGCTTCGCTCATAACGACGTTTGACTTACGAATATAGTCCAAAAGCGACGTCTTACCGTGGTCAACGTGTCCCATAATGGTAACGATAGGCGGTCTTTTAACAAGTTTAGTAGTATCGACTTGTTGAGTATCAATAATATCTTTGAGTTTATCTTCTGCAGTCTTATCCAGTTTTAACTCCAAAGTTATATCGTAATCAACAGCAACCAACTCCGCTTCTTCAAAACTGATAACGTCGTTTATTGTCGCAAATTTTCCCATATCAAACAATTTTTTGACGATTTCAGTGGCGGATTTTCCTATTTTTTCGCTAAACACCTTGATAGGAATATTTTCGCTGGTAAGCACCGCATGTTCGATTTTTATATACTGCGGAGTATTACTCTCCTTCTTGGCCTTCTTGACCTTAACGTATCTAGCGGTATCGCTGTCATCTTCGCGGGTGGTATCATAAGCGTATCCCTTCTTGAAGAGATCTCTCTTATTCATTCCCTTTTTGTTGTCGTCTTTAGAAAATCCGGACTTGACGTCTTTTTTCTTCTTCAAGTCGTTATTTTTGAAATTCGTATTAGGCGCAGGCGCAACTACCTCCGCTTTTCCCTTGCTTGACGAGAAAGGTTTTTGATTCAAACCGTTTCTGATAGGCGCGCCGTTTTTATTCTTATCAAAAGAAGGACGGTTATCTTGTCTGGGATTCTGCCTTTTAATCATTTCGGGATTTATATAAGTCTGCGACTTAGCAGGCTCGCTTTGAACTGGTTTTTGCGGCGCGGAAGCGACTTCCTCGACTTCTTCCGTCTTAGCCGTTTCAGAGATTATAGGCTCGCTTTCCTTTTCGCCCTGATCGATAATCTCGTCAACATGCATATCGGTTTCTTCATCGATATTCAAAGACTGCTGAATTTTCTCTTGTTTGAGAGCGTATATCTTATCGTATAAGTCCTTTAATTTACTCTTTGTCAATGAAATTTCACTGACGAATGGTCTGGATACTTCCTTGATAAAATTTTCAATCTCTTTCAAACTTTTAAACTGTTCATTTTTGTTTTCGTTGTTGCTCACAAAAACACCTCCATTATTCTTCGTCGCAATACGAAAGTATTGCGGTTGCGAGAGATACGTCAGTAATAGACAAAACCTTTATATTCTCTCTTTTTAGCAATGAATTTAAGTGATTTTCAGGTAATTCAAGTGTTTTTACTCGTTTTTTCCCTACATAATCCGCAAGTTGTTTCCTGCTATTCTCTCCAAGCGATTTATCGAAGATCACTATCAACGGAGTGAATTTAGATCTAGTAAGGCTGTCTATTCCCCAAATCACTTTTCCCGCTTTTACTGCAAAATTGATATAACAGTCAATCTTGTTTGCGGGAATATTGCTCTTTAATCGCATCATATACCTCTGCGCTTATCTCTTGCTCAAAACAGCGGTTGAGAAGCCTATTTTTCACACATTTTTCAACGCATTGCGCGCTGTCGCATATATACGCTCCCCGTCCTGCTTTTTTCCAAGTAAAGTCCAAAGAAATATTCCCTTCTTTATCCTTTACGATTCTGAGCATTTGTCTTTTTTCGTATGCGTTCCTACACGCGATACACATTCTTACCGGCGGTTTTTTCATACTATTCGCCGATTTCTTCTATCCCGCCGTTTTCGCTTGCTACTGAAGAGAACGGTTTAACGTCTATTTTCCATTCGGTAAGTTTTGCCGCAAGTCTTACGTTCTGACCGGATTTTCCGATAGCCAAAGAAAGTTTGTCGTCTTCGACGATTGCTTTTGCGCTCTTTTCTTCGGGATTAAGCATAACCGCTATTACTTTTGCGGGAGACAACGCTCTGGAAATATACTCGCCCATATCCTGAGAATAACCGATAACGTCGATTTTTTCTCCGCCGAGTTCCTGTACAACACTGTTGATACGCATACCTTTCTGTCCTATGCAACTACCTACCGCGTCAATTGAAGAATCTTCCGCGTAAACAGCCATTTTTGTACGATAGCCCGCTTCTCTAACAATTCGCTTTATATTGACGAGATTTGCTTTGATTTCAGGAACTTCCATTTCAAACAGTTTCTTTACAAAACCGTTGCACGCTCTGGATACCATAACCTGCGTAGTGCCCCTAAGCGTCGTACGAACGTTTTTAACGTATACGTTTATTACGTCGTTTACGTTGTACTTTTCTCCTTTGATTTGTTCGGAAGGAAGCATTACGCCTTCGAGTTGAGTACCTGCCATTTCAAGATAAACGGTATCGTTTTCCACTCTTCTGACAATACCTTTGACGATTTCACCTTCTTTATTGTTCATTTCGTCTTTGATAAGTTCTTTGACGATTTCATTGTTTCTTTGCATTATGACCTGTTTTGCAGTCTGCGCAGCGATACGGCTCAACGTCTTTGGTGTAACTTCTTCCTTTACCAGATCGCCGACCTTGTATGCATTTTTAATACGCTTTGCGTCTTCAAGTGAAATTTCCTTCTCGGGATCGAGTACTTCTTCTACAACTGTTTTGTAAGCGTAGATCTTGATTTCGCAACGCTGAGCGTTGAGCACTACCATAACTGGGCGCGCTTCTCCGCTTTCTTTCTTGTAAGCGACTGCAAGTCCCGCTTCGAGAGATTCAATAAACTGTTGTTTTTCGATTTTCTTTTCACTTTCAAGCGCGTCAAGCGCCGCAAAGAAATCTTTGTTGATCATTTTATCCTCCTAGAAGATGACGGCTTCCCTTATTAAAGCCACATCTTTGATATTAAGTTTTATATTTTTTGTTTTGTATTGCAATTCTATTTGCGAAGATGTTTCGTCAAATCCAATCAAAGTAGCGTTAAATTTCTTAACCTTCCCCATTTCTTCAATTGGTTTGAACAATGATACTTCCATTTCAAGACCGATTTTTTTATTGAAATCTTTCGCTGTCTTGAGCGGTCTATCGATACCTGGCGAAGACACGTTCAGATTGTACGGCTTGCCTAAAGTAGGATCGAGATCGTCTAACGGCTGATCAATAGCGTTGTGTACGGTTTCGCAATCGTCGAGATTTACTCCGCCTTCTTTATCTATATATACCGTCAACGTATCCTGACCGTAAAGTTTCTTAAATTCCACGTCAACGAGTTCCATCCCCAGATTCTCAACTATCGGTTCGACCAAAATTTTGACGCTATCGGTTATTTTCGACATAACACCTCTTTCATAGTTTGAGAGCGACTGCATTTGCAGTCGCTCCAGTCATTAACTATTGCTCTTATACTATACCATATTTGTATTGCCCTTGCAAGTGTTTTTATACCTTTATTTCAAAGAAATAACAATAATGCGATTAAATCAAGCATTTTCTTTATTATCATCGGCGCATATTTTGACTTATTCTTCTGCGCCGTCTTTTTCTATGCTGTATAGATCATCCATTAGTTTTACAAACACCTTCGCAGTTGCTTCAGAATCTTCGTACGCTCTGTGAGCGTTTTTATTGACGATATTATAATGACGGCAAAGCGATTCAAGACTATGCGAACGCTCACGTTTTAATATTTTTCTCGCTTCAACCAACGAATCAATCAATTCGTTGTCAAACGGCAGTCCGTATTTTTGACAGTCTCTTCGCAATATTTTGAAATCGAATCCGTTTCCGTTGTGAGCGATAAGTTTATATCCCTTTATGTATTCCATGAAAAATCCCAAAACGTCTTCAATATAAGGAGAGTTCTTTATGTCATCATCATAAATATGATTTATTCTTGACGCGTCCGGCGGGATTTCTCTGTTCGGATCAACCAAAGTATTATAATATTCCATGATTTTTCCGTATTCGAGTTTTACCGCCCCTATCTCTATAATTTCATCTGTTTCTGTATTCAAACCGGTAGTTTCTATATCAAACACTACAAATTTATTGTTGAGTATATAATCGCAATGCCATATCATATCGAGAAGATTCTCGTTGATATCGACGTCGTATTTTTGCGGTTTCTGAAAGACTTTTATCTTATTCGCTTTCTTTATCTCCTCTTTTCTCTTTGCCATGCCTTCGTAATTTATCTTGCAAAGCGCAAGTTTTGTTACGCTAAGTTCGTTCTTGTCCGAAAAATCGCTGTGTCGGTAATTACCGTAAATTACAACGTTGTCGCCTTCGGCAAGCGAATCCAAGCAAGTTACAAATCCAGTGCCGTGATCGTCTTCATGCCTTTTCGCCTTGCGAAGTTTTGCAAAATACAAACAATCCATCTTTCCGGTAGTGTCATCTATTGTAAATTTGAAAAGTATCTTTTTAAGCCTTCTGTCGGGAGAATTCTTATCTACGATATTTATCTTCTTAATTTCACCGACTGTTCCGCATACGCAAATACCGTCCATCTCTTTTTTATATTTATAGATATATCTCGGTTTTCTTCCTATGTCCTTTCCTACATAGTAGTGGTAGTCGCCGATTATATCTATCTCTCCAACATCAACGTACTGCACGTTTTCTCTATCGTCCAACAACTTGTCCGCGTCGACTTTATGCGACATATTTATTCGCACTGTTACTTTATCGCAACAATTCTGCGAATAAATAAATTTGGCAAGTTTGTCCTTAAATCCGCTGTTTTCACAATAATGTAACACTGGACTGGACATATACAAATCTATGATTATCTTTTTACCGTCGGTATCTACTTGAGTAAGCGACGCATCGTATTGACTTGTCAAAGTCTGATATTTTGAAGAAATAAAAGTAATGACCTGTTTTGCAATCGCTTCTTCATTGATTCTGTTTTTAACAAAAGCGATTTTCAACGAAAACGTTTCAGGAACTTGCGATCTGCAGAATTCTTCTACGTTTTTTTTATCTTCATCAGAAAATTTATCTTCTCCGATATCTTCGGGAAGAAGACATACGACAGACAGCGAACTCGTACCTATATCAAGATTGAGTTTGCTTACTCTTAAAAATTCGTATTTATTCCCCGTCGCTTCGTTTAGTCTTTCGATAAATTGCATTTTCTTCTTCCGTGTCGATTATTTACTTTCATATTCCATTATATATTTTTTCAAAACAGGCAGTATCATAGAATTGTCGACTGTTTCGACGTAATATGCATCAACAAAAAAAGCAGACATATCTTATCCTCCTGCAACACCCAAATTTGAC
>JAIEEW010000080.1 GCA_029067255.1 Clostridia bacterium
ATCTAATTTAATAAAAAATCAATTTATACGTTCCTATTGCTTACTCTCTTAAAAGGTCTTTCCACTCTGGATTCATTGAGTTTATCAATGCTTCTTTCTTTTCTCTTCGCCAGCCTTTCAATTGCTTCTCTCTTGCTATTGCTTCTTTTATACTCCCGTATTCTTCTACGTAAACAAGTTTATTTACCTTATATTTCTTTGTAAATCCGTCTACTACTTTATCGTTATGTTCATTCATTCGTCGATATATATCGCTTGTTACCCCTATATACAAGGTTGAATTGGTTTGACTCGATAAAATATATACATAACTGTTTCTCATATTAATTATTTCTTCGTATTTTCTTCGGAGTTTAGAGTAGCCTTAATCTGTTCTATTCTCTCTTCCAACGTAATCTTACCGCCTTGCCTATCGTTCATGTATTTTATTGCTTCGTCTGACAATTCAAGTCCTTCGAAGTTCATAGACGCTATAACGTTTTCTACTGCCGCTTGATTTTTATTTTGTTGACAAGGTTTTGCGACGCTGATTCTATTTACATTTACTAATATGAATTCTCCGTCCTTTTCCATGAATGCAACTTTATCGCCGCAATCCAGTCCGAGTTGACGTCTGATAGAAATAGGCAAGGTCAACTGCCCTTTTGAAGTCAATTTTGCAATTTCCATATACAACTCCTTGAATTCCTTACTTTCCTTACTTATTGTATCCATTCTATCAAAAAAAGTCAATAGAAAATTCTCTTTCTCTCAAATTTAGGTCGAACTAATTACGAGAGCATTATATTTTTTTGCTCTTTTTCAATAGAAAATTCCCCCGACTTTCTATATATAAAAATAATAAATATAATAATATTTTGCGTCTTAATTTTCGTCGCTACGTTTGGCGAGAAATGAAAAAATACGGAGAAAAAAACTTTTGCAATTTGATTGACATTTATCCTTGAAGTTTGCTAGTGTTTTTATACAGAACTAAGAATTTGGTATTGCAAAGCCGATATTCAAATAATTATTTCGCTTTTCCACAAAGGACGCAATACCGATGATAACAATTACTTACGACGAAGTTTTTACTTTCGAAAATCTTTACAAGGCGCATTTGAAGAATCGCTGCGCGCGTCGAAGCAAGAAGCCTATTGTAAAATTTGAAATAAATATGCTTTCGCATTTATTCGATTTGTACAAACGTCTTCAAAGCGGGAAGTTCAAATTCGGCGGTTATCATACTTTTTACGTCAGAGAACCCAAATTGAGAGAAATACAGAATATGAGATATTCGGACAGGATCGTACAGCGTACTATTTGCGAATATGCGCTTGCTCCGTATTTTTCCACAAAAGTCATTTATGACAACTGCGTTTGTCAAAAAGGCAAAGGCTTGCACTTTGCTCTCGAAAGATTTGAAAAGATGCTGAGAAGACTTATTGACAAGCACGGCGTCGACTGTTATTTTCTCAAATGCGATATTCTCAAATACTTTGCCTGTATTCCCCACGACAATCTCAAGCGAGTGATTCTTTCTCATATCGAAGACGAAAAAATGCGACGTCTAATATGCGATATCATAGACGGATACCATACCAAAATAGATTTTCTGACAAAGTACGGAGTGGATTCTTTGGGAGATGAAGAACGTACCGAACGCGGCGTGCCTATAGGCAATCAGACTAGTCAAATATTTGGTATGTTTTATCTCGACCCGATAGACAGACTGATAAAGGAAAGACTTAGGATAAAGACTTATTCGAGATATATGGACGACTTTGTCATGGCTCATCCGGACAAGGAATACTTAAGAGAAGTACTTGAGATCCTACATGCCGCTTGCGCCGAGTTGGGACTTGCGCTCAATGACAAGACTCAAATTTTTCCTTTCAAAAACGGCATAACGTATTTGGGATACAATTACAAGATAGGCGAAAACGGAAAACTCATCAAGACCGTAAAAAAGACAACAAAACGCAGATTTAGGCAAAAGACTTCCCTACTGAAAAAAGCGTATATTGAAGGACTGATAGACGAAAAGCGATTGCAACAATCTTCGTCGTCGATAATGGGACACCTTTCTCACGCAAAGAGCGTGAAGTTTATAAGAGAGTTGAAAATAAAACTCGACATAGACGCGCTTAATAAAAAACGGGACGCTGAAAGACAAAAGAATATTCCATATCGGGAGAAAATTATAAATGAGCGAGAATATCAACAGACTTATCAATGACGAAATAGCGCAGGAACTCGACTGCGATTATTATAAAAAAGATATGGAACGCGGGAAAAAACGGCAGCAAGACTTTTCCCCTGTTCCACCCGAAAGCGGTTTGAAACCCAAATACAGAATCGTAGATTTCGACCCGCCCAAAGATAAGGAAATGGCGGTATTTACCAACGCCAAAAAGTGGAGCGAATATATATTTGTGATAACGGAAAAATCGCCCAAAAAACTGCGTTGGAGCATAATTAGTAGACTGCAAAACAACTCCGTCGAACTTATTGAATGTTTATATCGCGCAAATTTCGAAAAAGACGCCGAACGCGAGAAAGCGCAAAAAGAAGCGCTTGTCAAACTTAGCGTACTCGATTATTACAGCGAAACGGCTTTTCGTATGCGCGCGATTACTCTCAAACAAGTCAAGATAATAGCCGTTCAGAATTCTGAAATAAAAAAACTTTTGCACGGTTGGATAAGAGCGACAAAGGCAGCAAGCGCTTACGCTAAGGCTTGATTTGAAAATAATATCGTTACAAATTTTAGGGCGAAAGCCACTCCTGTTGAGGAGGGACGTATTCCTGGCTGCGTTCGGCGAATAATAATAACTACTCAAACGCCAAAACGCTTTTAGCAGACGGATCTAATAACAATAACAAAGCCGCCACTGACTCGTACGCCGTGCGCCCCGCGCTTCACTCCACTGCCACGCGCAGTATGAATTTTCCCGATTCCGACTTATCAAGGTATTTCGGACAGCGAACGGAGATGAAGGGGCTTTACGTCCTGCCATCGCCATAGGCGAATGGTAAATTTACACCCGACCATATTCAACGGAACTTCTTTTGAATTTTACGGTTGGGTGTAATGTTTTTGTTGGATATTGATTTTATCAGACTGGATTTCTCCACTTCATTCCGATTTTGGTCGGACTTGTAAATTGATTCTATATTTTATTAGATATTTCGACTTCGCTACGCTC
>JAIEEW010000081.1 GCA_029067255.1 Clostridia bacterium
GTGGGACATACTGTCAATTCGTTCTGCTCCAAATTTTGGGGACAACCCGCGATGTTGAGATCGCTCGCCGAATACGAACCCGATTATATTCTTTTGTTACTCGGCACAAACGACGCAAGACTGAGAAACTGGATGGACGAAAACATTTTTAGAAACGAATATGAAAAACTATTGCGATATCTCAAAAATCTTTCTTCTTCTCCTACGATAATTGCTATGACTCCCCCGAGCGCTTTCCGCGATACTAATCAGTACGAACTGGACTTCAACACAGACGTGCTTAAAAAAATCGTCGAAGTTCAACGCGCTGTTCTCAAAGAAAACGACGTTAAGTTCATCGATCTTTATACTATGACGAAAGATAAGGAACATCTATTTGCTTCGGACAAACTGCATCTCAACAGCAAAGGCGCAAAATTCGTTGCATACGTCGCTTATTTGGGGTTGAAAGATACAATCGACAGAGAAAAAAATAACGAATAAAATTTTTTATCAGCGCTTGACAACGCAACAAGTCGGTGCTAACATATAATTATCTTTGGGCAAGCGAATACGCTGACCGGTGGTAATGTCGTCTTTGAACGAACGAGTCCAACAGCCCCAACAGCCGATACGGTGAGATTCCGTAACCGCCTGTAAAGTCAGAATGGGAAAGATGATAATATTTTTATATACCGTATTCTAGATGCGGTTATTTGTATTATAATCTTCTTCCTTTCGGCGGAAGTTTTTTTATTGCCCGCAAAAGGAGAATACGATTATGTCAGCAAAAACAAGAAAACTCGTGTTTACCGCTGTCTTGGCGGCTTTGACCACAGCATTTACGCTCATCAGTATCCCGCTCGCTACCGGATACTTCAACTTTGGCGATATGGTTATTTTTATATCGTCGATACTTCTCGGCCCTATCTACGGCGCAATAGTCGGCGCTATCGGCGGCGCGCTCGGCGACGCAATACTCGGATATTTTGCATACCTGCCGTTTACGCTGATTATAAAGGCTATTGAAGGCGTTATCGTAGGATTTGCATACAAAGCGATATCCAAATTCTGCAAAAACAATAAATCTAATATGTTAGAAATAATTTTCAATTTGCTAAGCGCTTTTTTAGCAGGTATAGTTATGGCTTTGGGATATTTTTTGGCGGAAGGTCTATTGCTTTCGGAAGACCGCTGGACAGGCGGTATCGCCAACTTACCGTTCAACGTACTGCAAGGCGTTATATCCGCAGTCGTAGCGATTATTCTGCTCTACCCCTGCCAGTTAAAAAACGTCTTCAACCGTTATTTCTATAAAAACGCTATTCAACGAGAAAATAAAGTCGACGAGTCCCAAAACACGCAAAGCGACTATCTTACAAAAAACAGCGTCGATGAACAAAATAACAGCGACGACAACGGAGAAGATACTAAATGAAAGAAAAAAAGGTAATCACGATTCAGGACTTTTCTTCGCTCGGGCAATGCTCGCTCACTGCGGCATTACCGATAATATCCGCTATGGGAATAGAAACGATCGCTCTGCCGATTGCCGTATTATCTGCGCAGACCAACTGTTGCGACGACTATACTTACGTCGATTTGCAGAGCAATCTTCTCCCCGCTGTTGAGCAACTCAAAAATTTCGGACTTGCTTTCGATTTTATCTATACGGGATATCTCGGCAAACGAACGGTAGTCGACGACACAATAAAAATTTGTAAAGACTCGTCATCGTCGTTTATTGTCGTCGATCCCGCTATGGCGGAACACGGAGAACTTTACAGCGGGATCACGCTAGATTTTGTAGACGCAATAACCAAACTGTGCAAATTAAGCGATCTCGCCCTTCCCAACGTGAGCGAAGCGTGTATGATGGCGGGATGCGAATACTCTGACATTTTAAGCGAAGACAAAGTAAAGCATATCGTCGACCTACTTTTTCATAAAGGAATAAAAAGATTTGCTATAACCGGCATAAAAACGCTTGATGGAATGAAAATCGCGTATTGCGACAACGGGAAAACAAAATTTTACGATCTCTCGGAAATTTCGGGACAGTTTTACGGAAGCGGAGACGTATTCGCGTCCACGCTCGTCGGCGGACTTGCCAAATGTTTTGAAATAGAGAAAGCGTTAAATCTCTCAATAGAC
>JAIEEW010000082.1 GCA_029067255.1 Clostridia bacterium
GAAGATATGCTGTCTTGTATCAGGCGGAAATATCGACGTTACAATTCTTTCAAGAGTGATCAAAAGGGGATTGCAAATGAGCGGCAGAAATTACCTTGTTACGCTCGAACTTGTTGATAAACCCGGACAACTTACGCAAGTGTCCAACATAATATCAAATCTCGGCGGAAACGTAATTTCTATTCATCACGAGCGTTCCAACGAAGGTAGCGACGTCAACGGATGCTTTTTGAGAATCCAGATCGAAACGAGAAATTTCGAGCATATACGTCAGATAGAAGAAGAACTTACCAAAGCGGGATTCAAAATAATTTAATAAAAGGAGATAAATATGAAAGTAATAAGCACGACAAATGCGCCGTCGGCGATCGGACCTTATTCTCAAGCAATAGCAATCAATGGCATCGTATACACTTCGGGACAGATAGCAATCAATCCTGCGAGCGGCAATATCGAAGCAAATACGATAGAAGAGCAAACTCATCAGGTATGTAAAAATCTTAAGGCAGTTTTGGAAGCAAGCGGATCGTCTTTGGAAAAAGTGGTTAAGACGGTATGTTTTCTTGCGGATATGAACGATTTTGCTACTTTCAATTCGATATACGCAGAGTACTTTACTTCAAAGCCTGCGCGTTCTTGCGTAGCAGTAAAGACGTTGCCGAAAAATGTTTTGGTAGAAATCGACGCGATCGCAGTAGTTGAATCCAAATAAAGTAATTCGCTAGTCAATAAGAATAGTTTAGATAAAAATAACGGAGCGTTTGCTCCGTTATTTTTTTGTAATCCGATTTGTTTTTATTTTGCGTTTCTGTCAACAGAATCGCTTGCGTTTAAGTCGGCTGTCGCAACGTCAGTGTCGCTGACGTCGGGTACAACGTCTTCGCTTGAGATTTGAGTTTCAACGGATTGCGAATTAATGACTGCGTCGTTGTTTTCGCTTTCGGCGATAGATACGGTTTCCGTAATAGGGGAGCCGTCTTCGTTATAGTAGATAGGATTGAGATCAAATCTGCCTATATCAGGATCGCCTTTACCTTTCTTGATGCTCAGTTTTCGACTTATTCTTGCGTCAAACGAGAGTATTGCAGGGAGCAGAGTGAATACGAATACATAACTCATAGATGTTCCTATTGCAAGCAATCTCGTGATTTGAGCGACGATCATATTCGTAGTTATCAAATGTACGCATGCGCAGCAGCCTATAAGTATAAGCGCAGAAGTAGTAACGCCCGGCGCGGCGCGGTTGATAGCGTTTTTGATTGCGGCAATAGACTTAACGCCGTCCTTCTTCTCTTCGAGATATTTGGTTGTAAGCATAATTGCATAGTCTACGGTCGCGCCCAACTCAATCGCTGTAACTATCAGGTAGGCGACAAAGTTGATTTTGTTTGCCGGATTGACAAGCGACGCAAAGAATACGATCGAGAGATTGATCCAAATACCCGATTCAATTACCAACATAAGGATAATAGAGAGTTTGACTTTCTTAAACGTGAATAGTAGTATTATCAATACTATAGCCGCCGAAAGCAGAGATACGAGCAGGAAGTCGTTTGGCGTAACTCTGTCCAGTTCGTACGCGCCTTGCGCAAGACCTGTCATAAATACGTCGTAATCTTTTGAGTTGTTCATGACAGTTTCTTTGAAGTCGGCAAAAGCGACGCTATATTGTTCAGATTTTTCTCCGTATTCGTTTTTGATATTAGTCAAATTAAGGAACGCGTTTTGCGTTTCTTCGCTCTTTTCGTAAAGTCCGAAAGTTTCCACTGCAAGATACTTTATTTCTTTGAGAGCGGAGTAGGTGTACGGCGTTTCTATCATATTTGCATAATTGCCGTCTTCGTCCTGATTGCTCAAAGTAATAGTATACAGTATATATCTGTCCCCCCGTTCGCTGTTTATGTTTGCGATAAAACTGCTGTGAAGTTGGGCGTATACGCCTTGTTTTCCTATTCCCAGCGTACCTACTATTGTTTCAATATTGTCAAAGTCTTCTTGCGTTATTATCGTTGCCAAAGAGAATACTTCCGTAACGTAGTTTACGGTAGCGTTTCCGTCGGCGTCTTTTGCTATAACGGCATCGCCGTTTTCGTCGTATTTAATATTGCCGTCGGAGTCCAGTTCATAACCAACTTTCTTTACTTTCTCTACGAATTCGTAGTGTTTGGGCATAGAGTCCGGACCGTCGTAAGGAAGTATCAAAATTGCTTGATTGTTTACACGCATAGCCGTTTCTTCGGGAAGAGTCGGGTTGGGGTTGTCTTTCGTTGTCGATATATAATTGAGCGGCACTTTAAGTTGGAAATACGTGAATGGTATCGAAAGACCGAGTAGTACCAGTATTACAATAGCAGCACCAGAGGGTTTCTTTATGGTTTTTCACACCAATTTGAGTTTTGGCGCGCCGATCAATTTGTGTTTTGT
>JAIEEW010000083.1 GCA_029067255.1 Clostridia bacterium
ACTAAGATGAAGATAAAGGAAACGGAACTCATAGTAAGCGACGCGCAAGCGTTGGCGACCGCAAAGAAAATGGTAGATCTAAGGGAAGATCAGATTGAAAGGTACAATGAGTATTTGAAGGAACAAAGGTCAATGAAACGTAAGTAAGAAAAGCAAAGTAATGATTTCTTACCCGTCATATTGAGCGAAGCGACAGCGAAGTCGAAATATCTAAAATATAATAGGATAACAATAATAGATTAGATTCTTCGACTACGCTCAGAATGACGGGAGAGAGAACAAATGTTGTAAACTCTACCCGTCATTAGTAATTATACGATAATTAGTTTGAGTTGATAGAATAAATAAAGTAATATTTTCTACAATTATCTTAAGAGTATAGAGAAATGAATCTTTACCCGTCATTTCGACCGTAGTGGATAAATCTAGTTCAATATAGAATCAATATATAAGTCCGACTAAAATCAAAACGCAGTGCAGATTTTACGCTTGGTCGGCTAGGCGGGAACTCGACAGTAAGATTAGCAATTACATTTGATTAAATGTGATTGCTACCGTATATGTCGTAGTGAACGCCCATTAAGTCCGACCGAAATCAGAGCGAAGCGTAGATTTCGCGTTTGGTCGGGAAAAGTGTAGTCGAAATATCTATTTAATAAAAATCAATATAAATAATACAAGTTTAACATTGGAAAAACGGAACGGCTATTGACCGTTCCGTTTATACATAGATAAAAGATATAATATTTTACAATATTTGTAATGCGCTCAACGCAGTAAGAGCGAGATATTCAGAACAATTCCTTTTTGTATTTTACCGAATCTTTTTCGTCAAGGGGACGAATGATTTTACAGGGAACTCCTGCCGCTATCACGCCTTCGGGGATATCTCTAGTTACCACGCTGCCGCTTGCAATAACGGAGTTTTTGCCTATCGTAACGCCGCCGTTGACGATAACTCCGCTTGCCAGCCATACGCCGTCGCAGATAGTTATCGGTTTTGCGTATTCGAGATCGTATACGCCGTCGGGATATTGCTGGATCGCTCTTTCGCTTGCGAGTAGGGGATGTACGGGAGTGGCTATCGTTACGTTGGGACCGAACATTACGTTGTCGCCGATAGTAACGGGAGCGACGTCAAGAATCACGCTGTTGTAGTTTGCGTAAAAGTTTTCGCCTATCGAAGTATTGCAGCCGTAGTCGAAACGAATATCAGGTTCGAAATAGAACTCCTTTTTATGGCTTTTAAGTATAGAGTGCAAAAGGTCGTAACGCTTTTGTTCTTCGTCTTCGTCGGATCTGTTGTATTCCACGCAAGCCTGTCTAACTTTTCTTCTGAGCGCAACAAGTTCCTTATCCGTGGGATTATAGAGTTTGCCCGCTATCATTTTTTCTCTTTCCGTCATATTGATTTCCGCCTTATATTTTTTACGAAAACAATCCCGCAGAGAATTGCGAGATCGTTTGTCGTTAATATTTTAGCAGTAACGTAAAGTTTTGTCAATTCTCGAAGAATTACGCTTCCTTTATTCTTACTACGCCTTGTTTTGCCTGACATACGGGGCAGGTCTGGAAGGCTTCTTTTGAAGTCGCTTCAAAACCGCAGTCGGGACATTTCCAAATCACAGGAGCGTCGGACTTATAGAGTTTACCTTCTTTGAAAAGTTTATAAAGACGCATGAATTCGTTTTTGTGCGTTTCTTCGATCTTAACGAGATTTCTGAATAGCGCGGCGATGTCGCGAAAGCCTTCTTCTTCTGCTACTTTGGCGAATTCGGGGTAGAGTTCATCCGCTTCGACGCCTTCGTCTTCGGCAGCGAATCTAAGGTTGTCCATAAGATCCCATTTTTGTCTGAACGGATATCCCGTACATACTTCGATATTGTCTATCGTCTTGTCGTCGGCCGATTGAATAAAACTGTAGATCATTCTTGAATGAGTGAATTCCTGATAAGCGATTTTGTCGATTATATCCGCCAACGCTTTATAGCCTTGTTCTCTTGCGCCGTATTCGATGAATTCGTATCTTGTACGAGCCTGACATTCGCCGGCAAACGCGCGCGCCAGATTTTTGTAAGTTTGACTGTCTTTTAATTTCATTTTGTTTACCTCCGTAAAAAAGTATTGACGAAAACGCTTTTTATATACGCTTCCTATAAGAAAGAGAAAGAGTTTTTCGACAAATCCGCGTATTGTACTATTTATCCGACGTTTGGGATAAAAGCATATTGTTTGCGACAAAAATTCGTATTTCGTATCAATCGGCGTAGCGGATAGATTACGCTTGATTTTGTAACGGACCTATGATATACTAAAAAAGTATTTGGCTATATTTGCAAATCAGAAAAAACATAAAGGGGATATGATGGCAAAGAGCAAGTTAAGGCAAATCGAAAACGAAACTCCGCTTACGCTCGAAAGTATTGATTCGAGTAAAAAACATATTTCCAAAACAGAACTTATCGCGTATATCGTAGGCACGGGATTTTACGGTATGTTCATCGGTATGATAACTACGTACCGAACCGATTATATTAACAATATTTTGCAACTCAGCGAAAGAAATCAGCAGATCATGAACGTAGTTACTACGATAGTCGGATTTGCGGCAGGTTTCTTTATTATGAGTTTTATAGACAACTTCCACAGTAAAAGGGGAAAATTCAGACCTATATCGCTTGCGAGTACTATACCCATGGCGCTCATAGGATTTTTACTTTTCTACACGCCTTTCGACAACGCGAATTCGTGGTACGCTATGCTGTATATCGTAGGTATAAGCGTACTGTACAATATTTTTACGACGTTGACTGCGACTGCGACTACTACCGCGATTGTAATGACCCCGAACGAACAGGAAAGAAATTCGCTTATGTCGATTTCAAGTTTCTTTTCTTCGGTAATGAACTCCGCGCCTTTGGTAATTATTCTCGTGTTGGGATTTTTCTTGATAAAGACGGATGACGACGGCAACAAGGTAAGCGGATACTTCAGTGAAAATACGATGTATATAATCGCTATGGCGATATGCTCGATCACGTACGGTATATCTATGATCTTCGCTATGCTCAAAGTTAAGGAGCGCGTTCCGTATATGGAAAAGAAGAATTCGCCGTTTGACGGTATCGGCGCAGTAGTTAAAAACAAAAACTTCTGGTTTCTCACGCTTTCCAACTCAATCCGCGATATAAGAAAGATAGGTACAGGTTTCGGAATTTTCGTCGCGGGCGCTTTGCTCGGCGGAACGGACAAGTTCCTTTTGATAGGACTTCCCACCGGAATAGGAACGGTCGTAAGTATGTTGATAGTTCAGAAAATGATAAAGAAAATGGACGTCATAAAAGTCAACGCCATTTTCAGTGTTTACGCGTTGTTTGCCAATGCGCTTTCTTTCGCAATAGCGGTCATTTATTTCAAGGTCGGCGGAGTAGGATTGCAAGTACTGTTCGTATTCAGTCTGTTCCTTATCGGTTTGCAGTTCGGCTCTGCAAATATCATCCCGAATATTTTCAACGCCGACGTACTCAACGAAATCGAATTGCAGACGGGCGGCAAAAGATTGGAGCAGACCGTCAATTTTTCTTCAACCATAGTAACCACGTTGGTGGGCGTCATTACCGGCGTGCTTACTCCGACGATATTGCTCAAAGTCTGCGGTTATCAACAAGGCGTAGGCGCGGTTCAGACGGAAGCGACAAAAATAAAACTTGTATTTTTCTACACTGTATTTGCGGGAATTTTCTTCTGTCTTTCGCTTATACCTATGATAGGATACAGACTTACTTCCAAACGCAGAGCGGAAATCAACGCTTCTTTGGAAGTAATGAGAGCGGAGCGGATCAATACGGAACAAAGTCTTGAAGACGCTGACAACAATATCCCCGTCGATACTCCGCAGACGAGCGGCGATCCGACGGAACAAGGCTTCGAACGCTTAGGAGAAAATATCGCCGAAGATTTCGAGCGGGATAGCAAAGAAGACGGCGAAAATAATACCGATTGACGTTTTGAGCGATAGGTCGGATTTGTTTTATTAAAAATTTTACCGGATATTTTGACGAATATTTTACTTTTTCTTTATTGACAATTTTGATTATCTTGAATATAATCTAACTGAGTTAGATAAATTTACGGAGAGATATATGGCAACCGAGCAGGAAATAGCGTACGTCTATTCTCATTTCGTTACGAAAGAGCCGACGGAGTTTTTGGAAAGAATCAACGACACCAACGCGGGTATAGGCGCAGTGTTGAAAATTCTAGGCGAATCGGTAACGGAAGTAACGGCCGGCGATCTTGCGCAAAAGATGCGCGTCAGCACCGCCAGAATAGCGGCGCTGCTAAAAAAGATGAGCGCGAAAAATTTGATAGAAAGAAGTTCGTCTTTAAGCGACGGCAGGAAAGTTATAGTCAAACTGACTGAAAAAGGCGAAAAGGAAATTCAAAAAGCAAAAGCGTGCATTGCCGAACTTATCAATATGATAATCGACGAAATCGGTATGGATAAAGTCAAGGATTTTATTGAGATCAACGAAACGATTCAAAAACTTACAAGGGCGAAATTGCAAAAACCTAATTTCGACTAAACTTATTCGGACTGTAAGGTCCGTATATTTTAAGTAAAATATCTAACCTAGTTAGTAAAATTTTAATTAAAAGGAGAACGGTATGTTAAAACTATTGAAAAAATTTACCGCGGTAGAGTGGGCGTTGGCGATAT
>JAIEEW010000084.1 GCA_029067255.1 Clostridia bacterium
CGAAGTCGAAATATCTAGTATAATAATAAAAATCAATATTAAGTCCGACCGAAATCGGAGAGAGACGCAGATTTCACGTTCGGTGGGGAAGGCGTAGTCGAATAACTAAGTCAAATGTGATAGGCTGTCCGCTTTAAGTCTGATAATAATACGCGTCGGTCTAACTGTAAAAAATATCAAGTAACAATTGAGATAAAAACTTATTATTATTTTATATAAATAAAAAAAATTATAAAAAAGTATTGTATTTATATAAATATTATGTTAAAATAAACTTAAGTATTTATCTAATCTTCGCAGGAGGACTAAAATGGCAGAATTTAAGTACGAAGTTGTCGAGACATACGGCAGTTTGTCCGAGTCGAGTAAGGGATGGAAAAAGGAAATCAAACTCATCAGTTGGAATCAAAAAGAGGCTAAGTACGATATAAGAGAATGGTCTCCTGACGGCGAAAAGATGGGCAAGGGCGTTACGCTCAGCAAGGAAGAGATCATAAATCTCAGAGATTTGCTCAATAAATTGGATCTTAACTAAATTTTATTCGACGAAAAGGCAAGCCTTGAACGGGGCTTGTTTTTTTATATAAAAGTTAAAACTCATAAAAAGGTATGCTTTTATTGCAATTATTTATAATATATCATGCGTTTTGTTTTTCCAACTTTCGCTGTAGAAAAAAGGTAAAAAATTTACGTTGAAAACCGAGTAATTTTGTTGACTTATGTCGCTTCGGGGGCATATAATTATTTGGATTGCGGGGGATATAAAGGAAGAGGTCGTATGGATACTATATTAGAGATTATCAATAATGAATACTGGATATTCTTTGAAATAGCGATTGTGCTGTTGGCGACGAAGATATTCGGTTTGCTCTTGAAGAAACTCGGACTTCCGCAAGTACTCGGCGCTTTGCTTGCCGGAGTCGTAATAGGTCTTTTCAATTTACTTTTATCCAAAATAAATCCCGGCTTGTATATCGTCGACGGAGAGAATTCGGTTATAGGTATTCTTGCGTCTATCGGCGTAAATCTGATAATGTTTTCCGCTGGTATGGAAACGAATATCAGCGAAATCAAGAAGAACGGAGTCGCTTCGATAGTGATCACTATTTTGGGCGTAGTAGTTCCTATGATTGTAGGTTTTGCGATTTCATGGATATTGCCCGATAGACTTTTCAATCAGGACATTTCAATAATCAAACAAAGATTTTTCTTTGGAATAATTTTGACGGCTACTTCCGTAGGTATCACTGTCGCAGTGTTAAAGGAACTCAACGTGTTGCACGGAAAAGTTGGCGCGTCGATAGTTACAGCCGCTATTTTGGACGATATTATAGGTATTGTAATTCTTGCGGTATTTACTGCTAATACGGAGAGTTTCAGTATAGGAAAAGCGTTTTTGCAACTTTTCAGCGATACGCCGAATTCCTTCTTTGTAACTATGCTCAACGTATTACTGTTCTTTGCGGCGGCTTTGGGTATGGGCGCATTGATACATTTGATTTTCAAAAAGATGAGCGAGCATTTTCCGCATACCAGAAGACTTTCGATATTTTCTTTGGCGGTATGTTTTCTTTACGCGGCTTTTGCGGAAGCGCTTTTCGGCGTGGCGGCGATAACAGGTTCGTTTATGGCGGGTATGATGATTGCCAACATGAAAGAAAGCCATTATGTGGAACGCAGAATAGATATGAGCGCGTATATGCTTTTCTCTCCGATGTTTTTCGCTAATATCGGTATATCGCTCGATTACAATCAGATAGGCAAGATGTTTGGAAGCAGCAACGTCGTATTTATTTTATTGTTCTGTCTTGCTTTCGTTGTATTCGGCATGGCGTCCAAATTCGTGGGTTGCGGTCTTGGCGCAAAATTGTGCAAGTACGAATGGCAGGAGAGTTGTAAAGTCGGCATAGGTATGATGGTAAGAGGAGAAGTGTGTCTTATAGTCGCGAATACAGGCAAAGCGCAGGGCTTGATTTCGGAAGAATACTATCCCGCTATAATCTTGCTTATTATCGTTTCGTCGATAGCGACGCCGTTGTTGCTCAAGATAATGTATAGAAAATTCCCGCATACTGAAATTGCGGAAATAGCGCAGGGAATGGAAAAATTCGAACAGCGTCATACTATAACCGACGGCGACGCGCCTTTGGCGTCAGTTGAACAGTTGCAGCAGCAAGAAGCGGCGTCGCAACCCATAGAAACCGCGGCAGTTGATACGCCCGTTCAAACTGAAAATCCTTCTGCGCAAGCAGATAACAAGGATCACAATTCATAAATTAAAATTACAAATCAATATCAGTACCGTCGAAAAATTTCGACGGTATTTTATTTATGGAAATATATTAAAATTCTTATTGTTTTGGAAAATGTTGTGAGTGCGCCTGGAATTGATTTTACGTTATTGCTATTGTAAATCGTACGTTAAGTATGGTACAATATAAATACGATGAAGAAAAACGCTCGTATAATTTTTATAATTTTACTGATCTTTACGGTTGCTTTCGCATCCGTCGCTTGCGACGGCTCAAGCGACCATAAAGTAACGTTGACTTTCGATGAAAGTAGCGGCGCGGTCAGTTGGTATTGTAAAGACGCGGATAAATATCTGTTGGAGATATTTGAAAAAGGCAGCGACGATCCCGTTCTTTCGCAGGAATTTACCAGCGCGTCGGACCACTCGCTTAATTACTGAGAGGCGGGCGAATATAAATTCGTAATCAAAGCGTATAAAGACGATAAACTTATCGCTTCAAACGAACTTGAAGTGGAGTTGAAACAAAATGACGGAGAAGAGACTCCGCCCACTGATTATATTGAAGCGCCTGAGCCTTCCGACGGTCCCGTTAAGGTACTCAAAAAGAATTACTATTATCTAAAAAACGCGGGCGGAGATATGACAATCAGACTTGTCGGAGATAGCAAGGTAACATCATTAAACGGTTTTTGGATGATTGATGAAAACATGTGGGGTTACGACGAAGATAAGAAAGCGCTTATAATTAAGCAATCATATCTTAGTCAATTCAGCGTAGGCGCGCAACTTGAGTTTAATATTGAGTATGAAAACTCAGATACAAGCGATATATACGTTCATATTACGGATGCGATTCCCCCTGATATTATCGGCGGCGAAGACGGCGTAATAGAAATAGATACTACCGAGTTGGCATTAAATTATAAAGTTTTTTTGGGATATGACGGCAAAGTTCTGAGCGAAGGAACAAATAGGATATTGAGAAAAGTTTGTATGGACGGGAAGAAACTCTCGACGGC
>JAIEEW010000085.1 GCA_029067255.1 Clostridia bacterium
CGCTCAGAATGACGGGAGAGAGAACAAAGGTTGTAAACTCTACCCGTCATTTGTAATTATACGAGAATTAGTTTGAATTGATAGGATAAATAAAGTAATGATTTCCCTACCGTCATATTGAGCGGAGCGTAAGCGAAGTCGAAATATCTAGTTTAATAAAAAATCGATTTACAAGTCCGACTAAAATCGTAGCAAAGCGTAGATTTTACGACTGGTCGGGAAAGCGGTAGCGAAGTCGAAATATCTAGTTTTAATAAAAAATCAATATTCAAGTCCGACTAAAATCGGAGCGAAGCGTAGATTTTACGTTTGGTCGAAGAGTCTAGTCTAATACAGAATCAATATTAGAATATATCGACAATAATATTAACCAAATTATTAAAATTGCAGTATAATGAATGTAAGCGTAAACGCATCCTATAAGGGGTGTATTATTTTGCTTGTAAAATCCATTAAATCGAGTAAAAAATTTTTGAAAATAGGTATTTATTTTTTCAATAAGGTATGGTATACTGATTCTATGAAAAAGAAGAAAAGAATTTTAGGATTTATGATTTTTATAATATACGGGTTGTTGGCTATCACTATTGTGCTGCCTATGATTGCCACAGCGTGTATTTGTAAATTCGCTTTCGGTAGGAGAGTGGGCAAAGCGAAGAAGCATATGGTTTTGGAAGAATTTCCGGAATTAGTTACTTATCCTGTGAAATTCAAGAGCGGAAAGAACAATCTCGCGGCATATTTTGCCGTAGGCAAGAACGTTTCTCCCGACGATTACAAGGCGGTTATGATAGTCGCGCACGGCATAGGCTGTTCGCGCGCAAGTTATATCAACCGCTATGATTATTTTGCAAGAAAGGGTTATATCGTATTTGCATACGACTGCACCGGCACTTGCGAGAGCGAAGGCAAGGGAATTCGCGGTCTGGTGCAATCGCAGGTAGATTTTGACAGCGCGATAAATTACATAAGCGGAATAGAACAACTCAAAGGCTACAAAATTCTCGCATACGGACACAGTTGGGGCGGTTACGCTACCGCAACGGAACTCAACAGCAAAACGGCGGAAAAACTTACGGCGGTTGCTACGCTGTCAGGTTTTGACGACATTTGGGGAACGTGCGCTTATCAGTTGTCAAAATACGCGACAAAAATAGTAGTATTGACAAAGCCGTGGGTCTATCTTTATTATATTCTTAAATATGGAAAGCGCGCTTTGTATACGGGTATAGGCGGAGTGAGCAAATTCCACGGTCCGGTACTCATAATGCACAGCAAAGACGATCCTACCGTCCATTACGAAGATTCGGTCGCAGTTCGTCAGGCTAAAAACAAAAATCCGCAAGCAAAATTTGTCGTATTTGAAGACAGGGGACATACTCTGTCCCGTCCGATAGAAGCGGAAAGGGAGATAAAAAGACTGCATAAGGGCAAGAAGACTCAACTTGCTATGGGCAAGACGAATATCTTCGAATACAACGTCAATACCGGTTACGAATATTGCGATAAATCGTTGGTCTACGCTACCGATTATGAGTTTATGGATAGCGTAAACGAATTTTTTGAAGAAGTATTGAATAATCCGACAGCGCAATGAAAATTTATATAAAAACCGATTGCGCGGATATACAAACGGCAAAATCGGAATTGTTGAAAAGGCATTTTTCTTGCGACGGATACGCAATAGGTTATTTGCAAAACGGAAAGCCGATTATCGTTTGCGGGCAAGAGCAATCGGGGAATATATCAATCGCGCATACAGACAAGACTTTGATCATGGCGTTTTCGGACAAGCCTGTTGGAATTGATTTAGAGCGTCTTGAACGCAAAATATCGTCAAAGATAGGTGTAAGTATTGAAGAATGGACACAGCGCGAAGCGTATGGCAAATGGCTGGGCGTAGGCATCAACAAAGAGATATTGACCGCGCCATTGCCTAACGGTATGATAAATACGTTTTATTACGGCGATTACGTCGTCAGCGTATGCAGTGAAGAGCGCGCGGACGAGCAAACATTGATTGACAACATGATTGACGCGTGATATAATTATTAAGCGACGTGCGATATAAATCGCAACGCTAGGAGGCACATATGGTATTTGAAAAGTTGAGTAAAATTATCGCGGATCAACTCGGTTTGGAACAAAGTAAAATTTCTAAGACCACTTCGCTTAAAGAAGAGTTGCAGGCGGATTCTCTTGATATAGTAGAAATTATAATGTCTATCGAAGAAGAATTCGGAATTCAAGTAGACGACAATGACGCGCTTGCTTTCAAGACGGTCGGCGACGTAGCGGATTATATCGAAAAGAATATTTAAGTTGTAATTAAATCTTAAACAAACATTGTTTTGTTTTTTGTCTTCATTTGTAAAAGGCATATCCGTTTGGATATGCCTTTTGCGTTTCTATGTTAGTATTGAGTATCAAATATTTTTAATTATAAGTTCAGTCATTTCTCTTGTGCCGAGTATTTCGTGTCCTTCTTCGCGCAGATCGGCAGTTCTCGCTCCGCTATCGAGCGTAACTTCGACTGCTTTTTCGATAGCGTCGCCTTCTTTTGAGAGATTGAACGCGTATTTGAGCATCATTGCGGCGGAGAGTATCGTCGCTATCGGGTTGGCAATATTTTTACCCGCGATAGTCGGCGCGGAACCGTGAATAGGCTCGTAAAGTCCCCTTGTCGTTTCGTTTATGGACGCTGACGGCAAGATTCCTATACTTCCCACGCATTGCGACGCAAGATCGGAGAGTATGTCGCCAAAAAGATTGCCTGTTACGACAACGTCGAATTGCGACGGTTCTCTTACGAGTTGCATAGCCATATTGTCAACAAGCACGTCTTCGAGCATTACGTCGGGATAATCTTCGTGAATTTCATGTACGACTTTTCTCCATACGCCGGAAGTCTTCAATACGTTGGCTTTGTCTACGGAAGAAACTTTTCCGCGACGCTTCTGCGCAAGTTCGAATGCGGTACGGCAGATTCTTTCGATTTCGAGTTCGCCGTAAGCCATTACGTCGTAGCCTTCGCGACCCATTTTGCCTTCTCTGATACCTTTCTCTCCAAAGTATATGCCGCCTATAAGTTCTCTTACTACCATTATATCGATGTTTTTGGGATTTTTAAGCGGGCATACGTTGGACAGCGCCGGAAACATTTTAGCGGGGCGGAGATTTGCGTACAATTCCATTGCTTTTCTCACGCCGAGCAACGCTCTTTCCGGACGGGATTCGTAGGGAAGATAGTCGTATTGCGGACCGCCAACCGCGC
>JAIEEW010000086.1 GCA_029067255.1 Clostridia bacterium
CGTATTTGAGCGTTCTGCGGAAAATATCCATAAAGATATAAGTCCTGAGATTGCCTATGTGCGCGTAACTGTATACAGTAGGTCCGCAACTATACATCGTAACTTTCCCTTCTTTGATAGGTACAAACTCTTCTTTTTGCCTTGTCAGCGTATTATAAATTCTCAACATATCCGCTCCTTTTGCATTATTCTACGTTTTTATTTATATTATCCTTATTATTGTCTATCCTGCTTTCCAGTTCTACTATCTCTCTTTCGATAGCGTTTTCTTCGCCCGTTTCATCAACTGCGTTCTCATGCGTGATAGAATACTTGCACGACTTGACTTTAAGCGCTTCTTCAAGTTTTTCTATTCGCTTGTTGAGTCTTGCGAATTCTTCGAGTATCGGGTCAGGCAATTTCTGATCGATATCTTCCACTCTTACGTCGTTAAATTTGACTACTCTACCCGGCACGCCTACTACCGTCGAGTTGGGCGGCACGTCTTTAAGGACCACGCTGCCCGCTCCGATCTTGGAATTATGTCCGACGACTATCGGTCCCAAAACTTTCGCCCCTGCCGAAATCATCACGTTGTCCTGTATAGTCGGATGACGCTTGCCGGTATCTTTGCCCGTTCCGCCCAACGTAACGCCCTGATATATCAACACGTTGGTCCCTATTTCAACGGTTTCTCCAATAACTACGCCCACGCCGTGATCTATAAACACTCCGCCTGCTATCTTTGCCGCAGGATGTATATCTATTCCCGTTTTTCTTCTCGTACCGCAAGATATGAGTTTTGCCAGAAATTTCATTTTGTGATTGTAAAACCAATGCGCAAAACGGTGTCTGTACAACGCCTTAAATCCGCCGTATGTGAAGAATATTTCAAATTTGTTTCTTGCTGCCGGATCTTTTTCAAGCGCCGTTTGCAAGTCCATTTTTATTTTTCCCATTTTTACCTCGTATAATAAAAAAAGTAACCGTCTTCAAAGACGATTACTCGCGGTTCCACTTTGATTAAAAGGCAAACAGCCTTTTCTCTCTTGTAGGTCTTAACGCGACCCCAACGCGCGGTATTTCCCCCGCGGGCAAACAATCCGCACTTCTCCGTCTCTTTTCGAAGAGGCTTTCAGCCGCCGACCTCTTTCTCTGATGCCCAAGCGCAACGGATACTCTTGACTGTTTATCGCCGTATCACATTTGTATTATATGCAATAACGGCGATTTTGTCAACTAAAAAAACCAAGCGGATTTATTGCAAATTGAATCCAAATTCATTCGCAAGTTTTTTTGCAGTCTCTTGATATTGATCCCAGGAAAAAGATTTCTCTGCGTTTTCTTTCAAGGAACGGACAAGTTCCAAATCAATAGATGTATAGTCGTACCTTACGCCGGCGAAACAATTGTTGATCACTTCCGATTCTTCTACTAAATATACGGGAGCGCTCTCCGCGCCTTTGTACGCAACAATACCGCTTGACAACTTTTGTCCCCAACTACCAATCATATATAACATTCTGCCCTTAGTATCTCCGTAGAAATAATAAGCGCTCGCTTCGTCTACTTTGGAGTTAAGGTCTATTTCATCCATTCCTACCATTGCCATTTTAGCAGAAAAATCATCCTTGCTCTTATAATTTATATCATATTTATATACGACTTCAGTCGAATTGTCTTCGTTCTTATCGTAAAAGTATAAGATTTTACGCGTACCGTCCGACTTGATTATCGCATATCCGCCAGAATATTTAACTTCTTCGCCGTCCACCGTTTCCGTCTTAGGCTCTATTCTCATAGGAATGTCGTATATCTTTTCGATCTCATGGACTTCGCTCAAAGTCTGCGCGTAAGCGAGTACAGATATCAAATTAGTAACGGCAATGGTGCCGGCCATCTGCGCATAAAAAGGCGATTCCGTTTTGTTTTCCGCTTCGTCTAAATATTCGAACGCGCCTTCAACGGTATCTCTACTTATTTCTCCTACTGAAATGCTTCCGTCTAAAGTCGCAAGTTGCGTAGGCTGAGTCGGCAACTTCGCCATTCCAACAAATTCTTCAATTACCGCAGTCATAATCTCTGTAAATTCTTTAATTTCGTTTACGTCTTTTTCTCCGCTCGGCAAATCCCCGCTCGGAGTATTGCCGCCCGGGTCATTACAAGCAACAAGACCGGTAAGCAATAGACAACACAGAAGCATTGTAACAACTAAAATTCCTACTTTCTTCATTTTTGATCTCCTTTATTGTTTTTATTCGCAAACTAAATTGCGTTTTGGATCAAATTTTACTCACCCGATCCGATTGATATAATTTCGTAAACCCTTTCGGTAATATCATTATATCGCCTTAACTATAAAAAAGCAAGCGTCGGTCGGTAAATGTATACTTTTCCTGACTGCAGTCTTGCTTTTTCTTTTGGAAAACGTTTCATCAGCCTTTTAATACATTATGCAAGCAAATAAATAAACGCCGAAAATTTGCGGCGTTAGAGTTTTGAATAATTATCCAGTTTTGTTAAATTGTTAATATTGGTCGGAATACGTTAAATTCGCTTTGATTTTTTTTCTTATCTTTTGCAAGGTATTATCAACGAATTTGGTATTTTTGCCGATCGCTTCGGCTATTTGAGCGTAACTGTTTCCTTCGTAATACATATCAAGAATTTTGCTCTCTTCTTTCGTGAGTTTTTCGTCGATAATACTTTTAAGATTATCGACTTCTTCCGCGCTTATCGCGATTTCTTCGGGCGAAAGCATCGCTACTTTGCCTTCGTCAAGAGACGTTATGGGCAGACTGTCGGACAGCGCTTTGTTTTTGAGCCTGTTTCCGCTTCGTATACAATCGAGAATCCTATTCTTGATACATTCGTTGGCGTAGGTGGAAAACGCGATTTTAGACTGCGTATTATACGTTACAACGGCATTATACAACGCTATCATACCTTCTTGTACGACGTCGTCTCTATCCGCGCCTTTAATATAGAAAGCGCGGGCGATTTTATTGACGGCACCCTTATAATTTTCCATAAGGATTTCAGCCGCGCGTTTATCTCCCCCGCGAAATTTTTCGATAAGAACTATATCGTCCGACATCAGTGCGTGATTCCGTCTACAAGAGCCTTTTGTTTTGCTCTCACTTCTTGCATTTTACCGCAAGACATCTTTCCTTCCGTACACGGTCCCGATACGCAAGACGCGCCGCAGTTTCCAAATATACTGGGAGCGACTTCGAGTACCAAAGCCAACATTTGCCACGCCACTTCTCTTATTTCCCACTGCGCTCTGTTGCAACATCTGAGATGGAAGAAATTCATAAGCGATCTTGCGTTCATAGTAACAACCATTTTGGTTTCCGCCGCGTTGGGCAAAACGAATCTCGCGTCTTCGTTGGATTTCTCGCACGCTCCGCCGAGCAAAGTCTGCCATTCGGTATACCATTCGTGCATTTGAGCCATCTGACTCTTGAATTTTTCTATCTTCTCTTCTCCCAAAGCCTCGATAGCCTCTGGGATAACGTAATTGAAAGTATCTTCGCCTTTATTCGCCGCAACGTATCTTTGAGATTTTACGCTGAAAGAAGCGATTCTGTGCCTTGTGATTTGAGCGAGTAAACTTCTTGATACGCCTTCGATACCGAAAGTAAAACTCGCATGTTCGAACGGAGAAGCGTGTCCGAAAGATCTGAGTCTTTCAATAAACTTGTTTATATCGCTTTTATCCAAACCTTCTTGCAAATTTTCAATAGTAGCGTCGCTGTAACACAATTTTGCCGCCAACGCGACCGTTCTTTCAGGATTCGGCGTATATTCTAACAACGTAACCTTAGGTTTAACCTGTGGCATAATTTCTACCTCTCTTAAAATCGATTATAATTAGTTTAGTGTAAAAAAAAGACTTTGTCAATCTTTTGCAATACCGCCTTTTACGCAATAAAGACGAAAGCGACGCTCTAAAACTTTATTGATTATCCGCGTCGACGACCGCTCTATCTTGTCGCAACAGAAACTCCAGTCTTTCGCTTTGTCCCGTCAAATACAGAAAACCTATCACCGCTTCAAACCCCGTCGCCGTCTTGTAATCTGCGATACTGGCGTTTTTTGCTACGGAATGCTGACGGCTGTTACGCGCCCGTAAAAATATACTCTCTTCTTCTTCGTTTAGAAGCGGTCGGATCGCTTCCATGCTCTTAGCCTGAGCCGCGGCGTTAACGCGCGCCGTAACCGCAATATGAAGTTTGTCCGCTTTACCCGTAGTTTTCTTCAATTCTTCAATGCGGACGTAAAGAGTATGCGCGCCGTCCCCTATATAGGCAAGCACGAGAGGGTTTAACTCCCGCGCTTGTTTTACGCTTAATATTTGTGTAAGAACCGGTATATCGCCCATTACTTTTTCTTAGCCTTTGGCGCAGTCTTTTGCACTACGAAATAATCAAAAAGAAGTTCGTCGCTATAAGTCTGCTGACCTGTCGCTTTCAAAGTACATTCTTGAATATACTGATAACAACTTTTTTCCATTATTCTGATGATCTCAAACGCCTCGTCCATATCTTTACCCGCGCAGAATACGCCGTGGTTTGCCATAAAGCAAGCGTTTCTGCCTTGCATAGCCTCAACCGTACCGTTTTTGAGTTTTTTGGTGCCGGGAAGACCGTAAGCGCCCACTCTGCACGTTCCGCCGACAAGTTTTTGCATTTCGTCGCTCATGACCGGCAATTCTATTCTCGCAGACGCGAGTATAGAACAGTAAATGGGATGAGAATGTATCGTCGCGTTTATGTCCGATCTTGCCTGCATTATAGCCGCGTGGATCTTTCTCTCGCTGGTAGGTTTCTTTCCGTCGCTCCAAATAGACGGATCGCTTATCTGCACGACTGGCATATCTTCGGGCGTAAGAGCGATATAATCCAGTCCGGTAGGAGTAACCAACATGTGGTCTTCGTCCAGTCTAACTGCGGTATTGCCCCACGTGCCTTGAACAAGGTTCTCGTTTAGAAGAGCCACGCCGCTGTCCTTTATTACTTGTCTTAATCTAAGTTCGGTTTCTTTGTCCCATGCCATATTACACCTCGCTCTCTTCCTTTACGGAAGTATCTTCGCTTACGATTTCTCCTTCTTCTTTCGCGGAGAGATTTTCCTGATTTTTCTTGCTGTACTTTGTCTTGTAAATAAATCTCATCAATCTTGCTTCAATGCCGTTGATGATCTTGTTTTCTCCTATTACGCTACTAGCGACAAAACAGTGGGCCGCCTTGTCAAGAACTAGAACGCAGGTATACGCTTCGTCGAGAGTACGTCCCGAAGTTATACAGCCTTTATCCTTTACAAGGCAGGAATTTCTGCCTTTCAACGTCTTGACTATCGAAACAATGTCGTCCGCGGAAGTCTTGCACGTCGGGCCTACTATCTGCGCCATATCGTCGAGTACGGCGGGAATAGTTACGCCCGCTTTCGCGATAGGCATTACCCATTTGGGATAGCATTGACATATTGCGTTGATATCTTCTCTCGACTTGTAAATTTCAGAGTGATATTTGTATTCCTTTTCCACTTTGAAGATATTCATTTTTATTACGTCATCTTCAGTAAGGTCGCAAAGTTTTACGCCCGCTTTCGTGATATACATAAAGTTGAGTTCCGCTCTAATACTTATCATATCGCTATCGCCGACAACTTTTTCGTTTACGAGTCTTTGAGCGTACTCTAAAATCGTTTGGACTGTTGCGTTCATTATTCTTCTCCTTCAAATCTCTTGGAATTTGCTTTTCTATAAGTCTTTTCAAGACTGTAATATATTTGCTTATAACTCTTGAAGAGTTCGTCGTAAATATATTTGTTTTTAGGGTTGGGTCTGTATTTTTTGCTTTCTATTACAAAACTCTTCGCGTCGGCAAAACTTTTCAACTCGCCCAAACCTATGAGCGCGATGATCGCCGCGCCGAGCGCGCCCGCGTTGCGCGGATTTTGAACGATAGCAAACTCGCTGCCGGTTATATCCGCTATGATTTGCATCCATGCGTCGTCCAACGCTCCGCCGCCGATTATTCTAAACTGTCTGCTGTGGAATTTATAATCTCTGCGGAAATTTTCGAGTATCCATCTGAGATTGTAACCTATACCTTCGTAAAGCGCTCTCATGATATGCTCTCTCGTATGGTTGGGAGTAACGTTCCAAAGCGTGGCTCTCGTCGTAGTAGACGATACCGGACATCTTTCGCCCAACATCCAAGGCGTGCATATCAAATGGTCGGAACCTGCGGGA
>JAIEEW010000087.1 GCA_029067255.1 Clostridia bacterium
GTTCATAATCAACCCAATTATTTGATAAGGAACATTACGCCCAAGAATGAAATAAGAAGAGCGAGAAGCGCGTATGTTTCTACCATGACCGTCATAAGCAAACCTTTACCGGACGCTTCGGGTCTTTTAGCAACCATCGCTATAGCAGCGGAAGCGCATTTGCCCTGATAGATACCGGATACAAGTCCTACGATAGCCATAGGCGCGCATACCGCAACCATACCCCAGCCTTGCATCGTCGTCCACTCTGCGATACTTCCGCCGAGCAAACCTGCGCGCATGAATACCATAAACGCAATGATAAGACCGTAGATACCTTGCGTACCCGGCAAAAGTTGCAAAAGCAAAACTTTACCGAACTTGCCCGGATCTTCGCTGGTTACGCCTGCCGCCGCCTGACCTGCTACGCCGACGCCGATTGCCGATCCGCAACCCGCCATCAACGCCGCAACCGCCGCGCCAATCATTCCTATATAAACTCCGTTCATTATACCAACCTCCTGTGGTGTGTATTTTTTATCGACTGCGAAAATCGCAGATTCTGTCTTTTTATCTTACGCCTTGTCTTTGCTCTTTTTAGGTTCCGTAGGAACTCCTATGACGTAATACTTTGTCTGACTGCCAAGCGGCTCGAACAACTCGCCCCCGCCGGTATAGAATTTGCCGAAGTATTCGACAAACTGCAATCTCGAATTATGGACGTACGCGCCGAGCGCATTGATAGCCACGTTGAACGTATGACCTATAATATATATAATTATCGATACTATTACGCCTAAGAATTTGACGGGAACCATTCCGGATATTACTTCCGCGATTTGGTTGAACACCATCGCGATAACGCCCGTAGCCAATCCCAGTCCGAATATACGCGTATAACTCATAAGGTCGGAGAAGAAATTGATAATTCCGTACAAACTCGAAAACGCGCCGGTAACTTTCTTCGCGCCTTTTTTGCCAAACGTACCCGACAGCATCAAAAGCGCCGCTCCGATTATTATCAATACTATTCCCAACGTCTTTGCCCACGCGCCTATTTTACCCGCAAGAGCAAATCCGCCTATGCCCAGCGCAAGGAAGTACCAACTGAACGCCGAAGATATTCCCCACAACGGCTGCTTTGCCTTTATCAACGCAACCATATTTATAGCCATACCTACGAACATCTGAACCAAACCTATCGCAAGACTGAGCACAAGCAACGGCATCGGATCTTCTATAGGATTGAACCAGCACCACATACCTATATCGGACGCGCTCACGCCAAAATACGAGCCAAACAGAAATCCCCATATAAGCGTGGATATACCGCCCATAAATATTATTTTTACCAGATTAAGTTCGCCTTTCGGCGGTTTGCGTATCGCTAAAACAATACCCGCGCCGAGCGTAAGCAACAAACCGTAACCCGCGTCGGAAAGCATCATTCCGAACATTAGGAAGAAGAAAAACGCGACGCCCGGATTTGGGTCAATCTCCTTATAGAAAGGCACCGAATACATATTCGTAATGCTTTCGTACGGAGCGACGACTCCGTTGTTGATCGCCAACGTCGGCGGAGTTTCGCTCTCCAAAGGTTCTCTTATAGTAAACGCCAAAGACAGCGGACTTTTTTCAAGTTCGTCGTTAACTCTCTGCGCGTCGCTCTCCGGCAACCACGCTTCGAGATAATATGCGGACTGCGTTTCGCGAGTAGCGTTTCTGCTCTCTAATTTCGCAACTTCAAGATTGAGATAATCGTAAAGACGTTTTACGTCGTCGATTATCGATTCAAAGGTCATGATAGTTTCCACTACGGAGAAATAACGTTTTTCGTTTTCTTCAAGACGCGACTTACAATCCTTTTCGATTTCCGCGGCAGTCTTATCCAAATCAAACGGACACTGCGCAAACTCTACTTCGTTGAGAATTTCCTGCAACGCGTCTTTGTTTTCCTTTCCTATGATTATAGCGACGCCGCTTGAAATTTCCGCGTCGAAAATTTCATACTCGCCGCCGACTTGAATTATCTTTTCAAGAGAAGACAAATTCGTATTCTTTACTTCGCCCAAAAGCACGTCAACGTTGACGGTATTCGCAAATTTGGAAAAAGGAGAACTCATTTTCATATAAGGAGCAAGCGACGATAGAACGGAACGTTCTTTCTGAGCGCTCGCTTTCAAAGCAACAATCTCGTCTTTTAATTCTTTGAGTTTGTTGATCTGAGTAAAAATATCCGTTTCGATTTCCGAAATCTTTTCGAAATTTTCAAAAGTAATGACCGTCTTAGTCGCAAACATACCCGGTCCTTTCGCGGGTATATAATCTATCTTATGGTCTTTGGCAAGTTTTTTTGCCGTTACCTTAAAATCTTTGAGAGTTTGAAGACAAAATTCAAGTTTTGCTATCTTCAACTTGCTTTCGTCGATATCCTGCTGAATATCCGTAGAATGCATCTTTTCGATTTCAGGCGTAGCGGTAACTTCCGCGCAACCCAACTTGTGCAGTTTTCTTATTAAAGTATTACGCTCGGATACGTTGCCTATCAAAAGCAACTTACGCATATTACTAATTGCCATACTTTGCCTTCAATTCCTGCTTTATAGCCTCATAAACCTGTTTTTTCTTATCTTCTGATATTTTACCGAGAGCATCGATAGCCGACTGAGTTTCTTTCAAACGTTCAACTCTCGCCTTTTCTCCGTCCGCCAGTCCTTTTTGCGTAGATTCGCGCTCTTTCGCAAACTGCGCGTCTTTCGCCGCGTCGTACATATGCTTCGCCTGTTTTTTCGCTTCGCTTACGATCTCGTTGGCTTTATTTACGGAATCTTTTATTATTTCCTTAGCCTTATCTTCGGCGTCTAATATGCTGTCTATCATCTCTTCGATCATTTTCGATACTCTCCGATAGTTTATTTGAAATATTTGTTTTCTATCGCCGTTATTTTACCCACTCTGCCGGAATGTCTGCCGCCTTCGAACGGCGTATTGAGCCAAACTCTCGTCATTTCTTCCGCCAGTTCCGCAGATACTACTCTGCCGCCCATAGCGAGTATATTAGCGTCGTTGTGCTGAGCGCACATCTGAGCGGTAAACAAATCGTGGCAAACCGCCGCTCTTATTCCTTTTACCTTATTTGCCGCTATGCTTATTCCTATGCCCGTGCCGCAAAGTACGATACCCTTATCCGCTCTGCCTTCCGACACCGCTTCCGCCACTTCGAGCGCGTAATCGGGATAATCTACCGACGCGCAATCGAAACAACCGAAATCAATAATTTCTATACCGTTTTCTTTAAGAACCTTTTCCACAGACGGCTTGATAGCAATGCCGCCGTGATCGCATCCTAACGCTATTTTCATACTCACCTCTTAATAATATACGATTATTCTACCACAATTTTCCAAATTTTGCAACACTCAATTTATTTTTATTATATATTATTTACATACTTGCAAAATTGTTTACGTTTTTTTTGCAATAAAACGCTATTTTTTGCCGTCTTTATCTACTGTTTCAAAGAGTTTTTCCACTATTGCGTCCATTGCGTCGCGAAGTTGCTTTTCAACTTCCCTATACGCCTTCTCATCTCTTCCGTAAGGATCCGATATGTCGCCCAAATGAGTAATATCGTCCACGCAAAACAGTTTTTCTCCGTCGACATGACTTTGCTGCAGCAACGCTTTATGACTTCTTGTCATTGTTACTATCATATCGCTGCTGTCAATAAGTTTTTGAGTTACGGGTTGGGACGTATGGGTAAAAAAGATTCCCATCGACTCGATTATCTCGGAAGTATTCTTGCTCATAGGCTCGCCGTAAGCGCAATACACTCCGGCGCTGTCCACTTCTATGGAAAGATTTTCTCTGTCTATTTTTTCCTGTAAGATCGCCTGCGCGAGCGGGGATCTGCAAGTGTTTCCCGTACAGACAAAAAGTATTTTCATACGCGTTTTCCTCCGCTTGCCTTCTCTATTCTGTTCATTACTGACTTCGCGACTCCTTCGTCTCCGAAATCCTGACATATAATATAACCGTATTGTTTCTGCGCTTCATGCATAGCCGAATAAATATTTCTCATAACGTCTTCGCTATTTTCTCCGAGATCAATGCTTTTACAATCGCAAATTTCGCCGACTTTCGAAATATAATCTCTTATCGCAAGTATCACCGGATTTCTACTTTCATTCTCTTTATAAATCTTTGCCGCTATCTTAGGCGACGACGCCACTACCATTTCGCAATCGGGCGCATAGTGTCTATACTTCATTCCGGGCGCTTTTGCGACTACTATCTTTCCGCCGAAAGTCTTCACTTCTCCCAACACTCTGGCAAGCATATCGGGCGTAATCGCTCCGGGACGCAAAACCGTAGGGATATCGCACGTCATATCAATAATAGTCGACTCTATTCCCACGCTGCATTCTCCGCCTTGCAGTATAAGCGGTATTCGTCCGTTCATATCTTCGAATACGTGATTTGCGGAAGTCGGACTTATCCTTGTCGACGTGTTTGCCGACGGCGCGCATATCGGAACGCCGCAGGCTTGTATAAATTTTCTTGCTACTTCATGAGCGGGAAATCTTACGCCTACCGTGGCAAGTCCCGCAGACACTTCGGCGGGTATACAATCTGACTTTTGAAGAATTACCGTTATAGGTCCTGGCATAAACGCGTCTATGACCGCTCTTGCCTGAGCAGACACGCTCTTCGCCACTCTATCTATCATAGACTTGTCGGCAACGTGTACAATGAGCGGATTATCGGACGGTCTGCCTTTTGCTTCAAAAATCTTTTTGACTGCGTCTTTATCAAACGCGTTAGCGCCCAATCCGTAAACCGTTTCGGTAGGAAAAGCCACTACTTCTCCGCTTTTAATCAATCCGACCGCTTTCTCCAGTCCTTCTTCCAAAGTCAAAATTTCCGTACGCATAACCATTTCTATCAACAATAAGCCTTTATCGCTTTTATTTTTCCGTAAACGTCAGTCTTGCCCGAATTCGCAGGCAAGAACACCGTATCTCCTTGATCTACCGAAATACAACTACCGTTTGCCATTATCGCCCCGTTTCCTTCGACAATAGTCAATGAAACAAACGAAGAGCCGTCGACGTCAAAAGAGTATTCGTCTTCAACACTCAGTTCTTCTACCGTAAAATACTTGCATTCGGCAAGCCTGACCGAATTCCCGTCTGTTTCTTTTCTTGTTTCGTTGACTTTCACTACCTTTGACGAATCCGTAACGTCCAGCGCTTTATCTATATGCAGTTCTCTTTTATTTCCGTCTTTATCCGTACGACCGTAATCGTAAAGTCTGTAAGTAATTGACGAATTTTGCTGAACTTCGCATATGACCAGTCCGCCGCATATAGCGTGAACCGTACCCGCAGGAATAAACAGACAGTCGCCTTTTTTTACCTTTATAAAATTGAGACGATCGGTAATATTGCCCGAGTTTAGGCAATCTTTCAATTCTTCTTTTGTCAAAGGCTTTTGAAATCCGCAGTAAACGCCGCTACCTTCTTTGCAATCCACAATATACCACATCTCAGTCTTGCCGTACTCGCCTTCGTTTGCAAGCGCGTATTCGTCGCTCGGATGCACCTGTATCGACAAATCGTCCTTACTGTCTATAAATTTGATAAGGATAGGAAAAAAGTCAAACGCTTGTCCATTCTTGCCCAAAAAATCAGGATTTTCCGCTATTACGTCGGCAAGAGAGCGGTCGGAAAACTCGCCGTTTATCACGACGCTTTTTCCTTTAGCGTTGCACGATAATTCCCAACTTTCCGCGATATTATCGCCGTCGGTATGTTTGTTCCATTTTTCCGCAAGTCTGTTTCCGCCCCATACGGTCTGTACCGTAGCG
>JAIEEW010000088.1 GCA_029067255.1 Clostridia bacterium
TTTCATGCAGAATACGGAATACGAGCTGTAGAGAGTGGTCGTGGGCTCGTAGATGTGATTAAGAGACCAGTTTTGAAAAAGTGTCTAATGCCGGTATTTTACGCTTAATACAAAATTGATGCATTAGCAAATATGATACCCCTATCTTCTCCGCGATTTCCGACTCAGTCATTCCGCTTTCTTTTATCGCTTTTATCAACTTATTTTGTATTCTATCAAATATAAACATTTTATTCTCCACATTGTTGTTACTTTCGCAACTTTACGGTTTTACTTTTTATTGCTAATATATTTAGACATTTTATTGAAATCGATATGTCGATTTAATTAATTTTAATTGATATATCAATCATTTGTCAATTGATATATCAATTTTGTTAAAATAAAGATATGAAAAGATTAAAAGAACTTAGAGAAGAACTAAATATCTCCCAACATTTATTAGCAAAAGCGATAGGAATATCCCAATCGAATATTTGCGAATATGAAAAAGGAACAGTTGAAGCAACTGAAACAGTGATAATAAAATTAGCAAATTATTTCGATGTATCGACAGATTATTTATTAGGTCTTGAAGAACTTGACGGAAGGAAACTCGGAAATAAAACTAATGATAAAAACGTTAATGAATAAACCTTACCTTAAATAAAAGAATTACCTATTTATTTTTATCAATTCTTTTCTTAGTAGAATTTTTTAAGCCTAACATTTCGTTTGTAGATACCTGCAATATCATGCAAATATTTGCAAAATCATCAAGCGACGTCTTTGATTTCTTTTGCGGCTACGCTCTTAACGTACGATTCGGCGTTTAGACCTATTACGATAAACGCTATTTCCATAAGCGCTATTCCGACAAAAATTCCTACCAAAACATTTGTTATTGCTATTACTATGCCAAGTAGTATTGCGGCAATTACGAATATTATAAGATAAGAACAAAACAATCCCGATATATTTTTAAGATTGATAATTTTCTTGATATTGACCTTTTTCCATGCGTGCGCTATATAGGCTTCAAAAAGTTCGATAAATCCGAACAACAACATGGATACCAACGTAGATATGAAAATGCTCGCTTTCCACAACGTAAGTATCCAAAGACACGCCGCTACCAACGTCGCGCTGAGCAAAGAATCAATAAACGAAACAAGGAAGTACTTCCACAAAGCGCGTTTTGCAATCTCTCTTCTTACAAGCCATTTGGTAAGGAAATATCCGCCGATAAACCCAAATACTACAAAGACTACGAATACCGCAAACGCGTTGGAAATTTGATTCACGCACTCGCCTATATACGCTTCCAACTGCGATATATCTATCGCTATGGAATCGATACAGGAATTTATAGTCTGCGTAAGCCAATTTTTATCCAAAAGCGTTTGAAGAGCGAATATAGGTTTTTCCCAATCAAGCGATTCGGCTTTCGTCCAAATCGCATTGATAAGGTCTTGCAAACGTATCGTAGTATTTTCGGATATTTGTACTATAATATCCAAAAGACTTTTCAAAGCGTCGACGATTATAGGAATTCCCAAAGACAGTCCAAAAACAACGCCCAACGCAATCGCGCCAAGCGGAGTAAAAAAGTATTTGAAATTTTTTATGTAATTCTTTACGCCCTGTTTTATCATTTGCTCATATATCAGATACGTTCAACGCAGTAAATTCTTTTTGCGATTACTGTCCGACGAAAACGGCAATAAAACGCTATTAAAGTCAACGCTTTGTCGTAGATCCAAATCCGCCGTCGCGTTTTTCGCTTACTTCGTCGTCAAAAGTAATACCGTACTCTACGAATATTCCCTGAATAAATCCGTCGCCTTTATTGACTGTTACGGTTTTATTTTCATTGGAATCGTTGGTCAATTTACAGAAAATATGACCTTCGTTGGAAGAATTGAAGTAATCGCTGTCAATTATTCCGACAGTATTGTTGAGTTGAAGTCTGAATTTGAATCCAAGTCCGCTTCTGGGGTAGCATTTCAAAACCCAGTTTTCCAAAATCTCCACTCTTATGCCGGTAGGTATTTTGATCGTTTCGCCGGGTTTGAGAACTATTTGAACAGGCGCGAAAAAGTCGTATCCCGCCGATCCCGTAGTCGCTCTCTTCGGCAATTTTATGCCGTCGTAAATTTCTTGAATACTGTCGTTTTGTCCAAAAGTGTCTACCCAGTCTTGCTCAAACTGTTTGTAAGAAACTTTATAAAATTTTGCTACTCTTTGCATTTTTTCTCTCCGTAAATTTTATTTTAGTTAAACGTAGCGAGTTCAGGATCCGGTTTTTGAGTATGCTCTATCGAAATTGCCTCGAAAATCGGTCCCACTCCTTCGTATACTTCATGCTTTGCAAACCGTATTTTGGCGGTAACTTTCACCCAGTCGCGTTTTTTGAGCGCGATAGTCTGCGTATAAGTACATACAAACGCGCCGTAAAAAATATCCGCTTCGCAACAGGTCATTATATGTCTGCCGACAACGATCGTCTTTTTGGGTAAAGTATTGTCCACCGCGACTATGCCTTTGAAAGAAAGAATCTTTCCTTCGTACTTCGAACCGTCTTCCACCAAATCCCTATAAAATTCTGCGTAATCTTCGTCTTTTATCTCTACTATAGGCGCGTTGAGATCGTAAGGCAACGGATCGGGAATTCTGTCCGGCTCGACGTGTCCGTCTTCGTATTCATACAGTATATCTATCCTTCTGCCCGCTCCGCGAACGATTTTATGGAATTCGTTTTTATCCTTTTTATCATCGAAACGATTGAATATTACCGCTTCGCTTACTTGCATTTTATCAAAAGTAAGTTGACGCATATTAGCGTTGAAATTCATAAAAGTATTGCTGTCGGCAATCATTAGCGTCTGCGCTATGACCCAGTTGTCGGGAAGGATATCAAAAAATTTGCTCACTTCGCTCATTCCGTTGTACTCTACGATAACGCGTTTCACCCCGTGCTTCTTTTCAAGCGCGGACAGCGTTTTCCTATCAATCCCGTCAACGTCTTCGATATTCTCTATATGTACGCTGTCGGACGCAAAAAATTCGGGACGGTATTCTTCTTCGCCTTCTTCGAATACTAGTAACAAAGTTTCTTCCCCTTCGTTGAATCTATCGTCGCCCATCATCTCTTGTATGAATTTGGTCTTTCCGCTCTCCAAAAAACCCGTAAACAGATATACCGGTATTTCCATTATTATCTCCTATTATGCTTCGAATAATTTGCGAAGATTGTCTTCGTCGGGTTTGCATCCTATCACGCAAATTCTGCCTATAACTTCGCTGCTTCCCAACCTGACGTCAACTTCTTCGGGAACGTAATCAAAATGTATCCATTCCCCGTTTTCTCCGTTTACGATACCTTTCGCGCGCAATATCGTTCCGTATTCCCCGCTGTCAAGAGCGGATAAGATATTCCTGATTTTTTCAACGGAATATTTATTAGCCGTTTCCATTCCCCAACTCGCAAACACTTCGTCTGCGTCGTGTTCATGCTCGTGGTGGTGATGTCCGCAACCGCACTCTTCGCCGTGTTCATGCTCGTGGTGGTGATGTCCGCCGCAGACCGGACATATCTCTTCGTTTTCCAACGCTTTCATTTGCGAATCAAGCGAAGACACGTTGTTCATTGCATCGAATATCTGCTCGCCGCTGAGTTCGTCCCAGTCGGTCGTTACGATAACTGCGTTTGGATTAAGTTCCTTGACTGTATCTAAGCAATAACGAAGTTTGTCATCGGAAATATCTTTCGTATGGCTCAACACAACGCATTTTGCTTGTTCTATCTGATTTTTATAAAATTCTCCAAAGTTCTTCATATACATTTTGCACTTTTTCGCGTCTACAACCGCCGTCAACGAAGATACTTCGCTGTCAGGCAATTCCGCAGAAAGCACCGCTTGCAAAACGTCGCTCAGTTTGCCCACGCCAGACGGCTCGATCACTATTCTGTCAGGAGCGTAATCTTCATACACTTTATTGAGCGCTTTTTTGAAATCTCCAACCAACGAACAACAAATACAACCGCTATTCATTTCGTTGATTTTAACTCCCGCTTCTTTAAGAAAACCGCCGTCGATACCTATATCTCCGAACTCGTTTTCTATCAACGCTATCTTTTGACCTTTGAGTACGGACGAAAGCAACTTCTTTATCAAAGTTGTCTTACCCGCGCCCAAAAAACCAGAAATAATATCGATTTTCAACATTCTTATCACCTCTTGCATTTACTTTTATATTGATTTTCTTATTTTTGCATTTATATACCGGCGGCTGAAATAATAATCGCTACGTCATTTTGTAAAGACGAAAGTGGTAACCGATTTTGCGCTTACTTTGAATTTACCGGCATTTTCATATTCGCTGATCTTCCAGTTTTCATCCGCGTTCGTTACTATCTCTTTTACGTTCGCGTAAGCGCCCTTTATCTTTATTTCGCGTTCGCTGTTGCTGTCATTCAAAACAATTAGCGTAATACTTCCGTCAGCGTTTGCAAAAGCGACGCTCTCCACGCCGTTGAACTGGAGAACGTCGCTGTAACTCGCCTTTATTCTCACGCTTCCTTCTCCTATATATTTGGAAAACTGACCCATTACGTAATATCTTTTATAGACATTGAGCACGTCCTTTTCGTTGTCTTTCTGCCAGTAAACAAGTCCGTCTTCATATACGCCTTTGGAAATGGACAGCCAGTAATTCCAGTCGGTTACGTTCAACATAGCAAGGTCGCGGATAATGACCTTACCGCAATGCAATCCCATATCTATGCTCGGATCAAGAGTATCTATAAGCGTGCAGTATTCGCTCATGGAAATCTTCATCTGCGGATAATACTTCGCCATATACTCGGCAAAAGTACTTCTGTAATACTTCGAAGTATCCGCGCCGTAGGAGTGCAAAGAAATATGTTCAAGTTCGTCAAAATAAGGATATTTTTCAAACTCCGTCATATATTCGTTGAACTTCGTCCTTGACGTCTTTATCATCTTATAATTGCCGCTTTCGAATATATCCATAACGAAATCCGTAGAATTCTCTTGATTGTAAGCGGTGAGTTTGCTGTAAAAAACGTCGTAGAATTTCGCCAAAACTTTCGGGTCGTAATGACATCCTTCCTGCGACGCTTCGTCGCCGCCCCATTTCCATTGCGGTTCGTTGACCGGCGAGATAAATATCTTTATATTCTCGCCGTATTTGCTGACTACGTTTTCATATAGATGTCCGACTATGACGAACAGGTAATCGCAAAACGCTTCGTAACACTCTTCTTTGAGATTATTGTCGTATTCGTTTTCTCCGTGAGTCTTGCCGTTTTTCGTCATTAGGTAGAGCGGAGAATTCGCAAAGAATACTATCTGTCTGATATTGCCTGTAGCCAACGCTCTTTCAAACATATCTCTTACCGCTTGATCTCTGCTAAAGTCGTAATTAGACGAATCTGCAAATACCGAATAATCTCCGTCAAATCTATCCGCGATAAAGAAACTTTCCGCGCCTCTTAGCGGGTCTTCGTATTTATCGCTTTCAACTCCGCCCGCGCCAATATTGTATCTAAAAGTATTCAGTCCCAAACCTTCGCTTCCGTAAAGCATATCGATCGCTTTATTCTTAAACTCGCTGTCTTCAACGTTTCCCAAATCCTGATAGATCCACGCCGAAGACGCGCCAAAACCGTTCATTGTCTGATACGTCCGCGAAGTATCGAGCGTGATCGTCGTTGGAGCGAAATTAACGCTCAATGCGTATATCCCCAACGCTCCGCCTACTGTCAACGCGATACAGATCGCGCATATCAACGCTATTTTCTTTCCACTCATATGATCTCCTTATTTTTTCAACAGTCCTTGATCGCTACCTTCAAACGGATTTTCGCCCGTAAATATATAGGTCGCTATGCTGTTGGCGGGAATATCGATAAAACCGTTAAAATCGAATTCACGTTGCGCCCAATCCCTTTCCGCGTCGGTCAATATCTCCGTTACTCTTCCGTATCCGCCGTGCAGATTTATCTTATGATTTCTCGGAGAATCGTTGATCAAAATCAAAGCAAGTCTTCCGTCCGGCTTGATAAACGCAATGCTTTCCACTCCGTTCCAACCCAGAGAATCCCCGTATTCAATGCCTATTCTCACGCTGCCCGGTTCTATATATTTACTGAACTGTCCCATCGCGTAGTATCTTTTCGTTACGCTCAAAGAGTCGTTGTCCCTGTTCCAGTATACAAGTCCGTCTTCGTAGTCGTAAACCGATACCGACAGCCACCAGTTCCACTTTACGGCGTTCAAAGTACTGAGATCGCGCATTATTACCTGCCCCGAATACATTCCCATATCCATGCTCGTATCTACGCCTTCGCGCAAAACGCAATATTCGCTTACGTTTATATTTTTGCCCGGATAATCTCTTTGCAGAAAACTGTACATGAGATTACGTACTCTTACGTTGGTATCCGCGCCGTAAGAATGAGCGGACAAAGTATCTAATTTGTCAAAATAATCGTATTTTGACAACGCTTTCATATAAGCGTGCATTTTCGTTCCGCTTTCAGTGAGTTTATAGTTTCCGCTTTCGAAAATATCCATTTGGAAAGACGTTCCGTACCTGCTGTTGTACTCTTCAAGTTCTTTGTAGAACACGTCGTAGAACTTAGCCAAAACTTCGGGATCGTAATGACATCCTTCCTGCGAAGAACCGTATCCGCCCCAATCCCATTGCGGTTCGTTGACCGGCGAGATATAGACTTTTATATCTTTGTCGTATTTACATATAATGTTGTCGTACATCCAGTCGACTATAACGAGCAGATAATCCGAAAACGCTCCGTAACATTCTTCTTTAAGATTGTTTTCCTTTGTCTTACTGCCGTGCGTAAGTCCGTTTCTCGTCATAAGATAGTGCGGAGAATTCACGAAAAATACGACTTCGTCTATATTCCCTTTGGACAACGCTTTTTCAAACAGTTCTCTTGCGCCCTTATCTCTCGTAAAATCATAGTTTTCTCTGTTGGCAAATACCGAATAGTCGCCTTTGAACTTGTCCGCGTCGAAAAAACTCTCCGCGCCTCTCAACGGATCGGAATAAACGTTCAACTCACTTCCGCCCCCGCCGATATTGTATCTGAAAATATTCAACGCCAGTCCGCTGTCGCCGTACAGTTTTTCTATCGCATCTTCCTTAACTTCTTCATTTTCGATAAGCCCCAAAGCCTGATACGTCCACGCCGACGACGCTCCAAACCCTTCGACAGTCTGATATGTCATATCCGATCTGATCTTCATACCCGTTACGCCGTAATTAACGGCAAGCGCGTAACCGCCCAACGTTGTTCCTATGACCAACATTACCGCCAAAAATCCTATCGTCGTATACAACGCCACTCTTTTTTTCATAAATTTTCCTCTGTGTCTTTTCAGTAATCTTCCACTGTTATTTTGCGCGTTTATTTTAATATAATATTATTTTAACAAATTGTATCCCCTCAGTCAAGAAAACTGCCCAAAATTCCCTGTCCAAAAGACTGCTCTTGTCGGTTTGGTTTGGCAGAGAAAAAATATGTCGTAAATCCGCAAATTTTCTATAACAAAACAATTGACATTGCAGTACGTAGGACTTATAATCGTATTGTTTAATAATTCTAAACTTATTGTTTATTACGACAAAACCTTATAAGAATTAAGTTTAAATTTACTAAACCGAGAAATTTTGAAGTAAAACGGAGAAAAAGTTATGGATCTGGGTATAAAGATCAAACGTCTGCGACTGCAATGCGGACTGACGCAAGAAGAATTAGCCGACAGATGCGAATTGACGAAAGGCTATATCTCTCAACTTGAAAACAATCTCACTTCCCCGTCGATAACAACGCTTATAGACATACTCGAAGTACTGGGAAGCGATCTCAAATCTTTTTTCAACGAAGAAGTCGAAGAGAAGATAGTTTTTGATGAAAACGACTTTTTTGAAAAAGAAGACGACGGAGAACTGATTACTTGGCTCGTACCCAACAGTCTTAAAAACGAAATGGAGCCTATACTGCTCACTTTACAGGCGGGAGTAAGCACCACGGAAGATATGCCGCACGAAGGCGAAGAGTTTGGATACGTTCTTGAAGGAACGGCTACTCTACATATAGGAAAAAAGACTTACGAGATCGCCGCGGGCAATTCCTTTTACTTTACAAGCAAGAAAAAACACTTTATACAAAACGACGGAAAAGGCGTAACGAAAATACTTTGGGTATCCAGCCCGCCGACATTCTGATTTTAAGGGAGATATTATATGGAAAACACAAACGATTACATAATCCAGTTGCAAGGACTTTGCAAAAAATTCGACGACAAAACCGTTGTCGACAACGTCAATCTCAATATCAGAAAAGGCGATTTCGTTACTTTTCTCGGACCTAGCGGCTGCGGAAAAACCACAACGCTGAGAATGATTGCCGGCTTTGAAACGCCTACCGAAGGCAAAGTGCTTTTCGACGGAAAGGATATCGCAAAACTTCCGCCGCACAAAAGACCTGTCAACACAGTTTTCCAAAAATACGCGCTATTTCCCCATCTCAACGTCTTTAATAACATTGCTTTCGGACTTAAACTGAAAAAGATAGAAGTCGACTATGTCAAAAAGAACGGCGAAGCGGGCGTAAAGCAGATAAAACTCAAAAATTTTCTCGTCGATCCCAAAAAAACGGGCGTTCCCGACTTCTCGATAGCGCGCGACAACTATTTTTCGTATATCGAAAAAGGC
>JAIEEW010000089.1 GCA_029067255.1 Clostridia bacterium
TTATCAATATAACATTTATTAAATTGATAGTACAGAGTAATGATTATTTACCCGTCATATTGAGCGAAGCGTAAGCGAAGTCGAAATATCTAAATTCAATAGGATAACAATATAGACCAGATTCTTCGATCTTAAAGCGGAAAGCCTGTCGTCATTGAATTAGATTCTTCGACAGGCTCAGAATGACGGGAGAGTATACAGGTGAACTAAACTCTACCCGTCATTTGTTATGGTTATAAGAGATAGAATAAAAGAGTAATGCTATCCTACCGTCATATTGAGCGAAGCGTAAGCGGAGTCGAAATATCTAATCTAATATAATCAGTATATTAAGTCCGACCGAAATCGGAGAGAAGCGCAGATTTCGCGTTTGGTCGGGAAATGAGAAGTCGAAATATCTAATCTAATAAATATCAATATATAAGTCCGAGAGTATTACTCGACAAAGACTTCCTTGAAGAGTATGAAATTCGGCGGGTTATATGTGAAAGTGAAAAAACAAACGACAATTACGGCTATTCCCACCAAAGCGATAACGTTCAGAAAAGGTCGTTGGGTGGTAGCGAAAATTCTGTAAGCGACGCAATATCCGAGTATAATAGATAGAATAAATATTGTGATGTCCATAGCGAGTACGGATTTGCCTATCGCCGACGTGTAGGAAAAGAATGCAAGCGGTATGACGACAATTACGGTGAGCATTGCAAAAAATGCCGCCACAGCGAAATTATTCGCGCCTTTCAGCAAGAAACTCCCAAACAGAAATATCAACATCATAGGCAGAAGAGCGAGTTTTATATGCTCCCATACGCTTTCGTTGGTAGCAAAAAACAGTCCTGCGATATAGTTGTTGCCCGTCCATTCGTATACGAAATGAAACAGCGAACCGAGCATAGTCGTCAGTATTACGCCCAGCGCGGTGAATGCCTTTATATTTTTTGTCATAATACACCTTCTCGTATATATTATTCGTAACAATAAGCCTTTTATTTACGCTATTTCGGATTTATAAAAATACGAAAAGTTTTATTAAAAAAATCTTACGTTTTTTTGTAAAAAAGTCTGCTCAACTTGTTGACAATAAAAATTTAAGTACATATAATAGTATCATATATTTGTTAGACGTCTAACAATTCCGGAGGCGCGAATGGAGAAATCCATAGGCTTTGAAATCAGATCTATAAGTAACCAAATAAAAAGATATCTCAATTCTTTACCCGCTTTTCAGTCCAACGAAGTGAGAGGAATATACGGCTACGTAATAGGTTTTCTCTACAGAAATTCCGATAGAGATATTTTTCAGAAAGATATAGAAGAAGAGTTGTCGACGCGTAGATCGAGCGTAACGAATCTTCTAGGACAGATGGAGAAGTGCGGACTGATAGAAAGGCTTTCGGTCTGCGGCGACGGAAGATTGAAGAAAGTTGTGCTTACCGACAAGGCGATAGCAATGCAAAAGCAGATCGAGCAGGAAATAGCGGGAGTGGAAAATCAACTTTGCAAAGGACTTTCGCAAGGCGATAAAGAGAAACTTTTCGATCTACTGGCAAAAGTAAGGACAAACGTAGAAGAGTTTTCGGGGCGTAGGGACAGGACGCAGGAAACGTAAATATAAATGGGTATAAACAAGAGGTGTGTATGATAAAGAAACTGGCAAAGAGTATAAGAGAGTTTAAGAAGGCGTCGATACTGTCGCCGTTGTTTGTTACGCTTGAAGTCGCTTTGGAATGCATACTGCCATGGTACATGGTAGTTATGCTTGAATCCATTCAAAGTAATAATTCTATCAACAATATTGTTACGCATGGTTTGATTTTGCTTGTACTAGCGGGACTTTCTCTGTTGTTTGGAATACTTTCAGGAGTGTTTGCGGCTACCGCGGCTGCAGGTTTTGCGAGAAATTTGAGAAAGGATATGTACTATAGAGTTCAGGGCTTTGCATTTTCGAATATAGACAAATTTTCCGCGCCGTCTTTGGTTACAAGAATGACTACCGACGTAGCCAACGTGCAAATGTCGTATATGATGATCATAAGAGTTGCTGTTAGGGCGCCGATTATGCTTGTATTTTCATTTATAATGGCATTTACTATAAACACTAAAGTCGCTTGGATTTTCTTAATCACCGTGCCTGTACTAGCCATCGCTTTGTTATGTATTTTCAGATTTGTTGATCCGATATTCAACAAAGTATTTAAGAAATATGACGCAATGAACGAGTCTGTACAGGAAAATATAAAAGGTATAAGGGTTGTTAAATCATACGTTAGAGATGAGTACGAAAACAAGAAGTTTGCAGCAACTGCCCATAACGTAAGAAAAGATTTCTTGAAAGGGGAAAAATTGATAGCGCTTTCAGGACCAGTAATGCAGTTTTGTATGTGGTTTTCAATACTTATGATATGTTTTTTGGGCGCTAAGATCGGCGCGCAGGAAGGCAATGAGAACACTGCAAACGAGATTTCTTCGCTCATAGTATACGCTACTCAAATACTTTCTTCGCTTATGATGTTGAGCATGATAATGGTTATGATTTCCATATCTAAATCGTCGGCTAAGCGTATAGTAGAAGTACTTGAAGAAGAAAGCGATTTGCATAATCCTGAAAATCCCGTCTACGAAGTTAAAAACGGCGACGTAAGATTTGAAGACGTGGAATTCAAATACGATTTAAAAGCGGAAAGAAGGGCGCTCAAAGGCGTCAATCTTGATATCAAATCGGGCGAAACCGTAGGAATACTCGGCGGTACGGGAAGCAGCAAGACATCGCTTGTAAATCTTATTCCCAGACTCTACGACGCTACGGGCGGACACGTCTTTGTCGGCGGAAGAAACGTCAAAGAATACGATTTGGATACATTGCGTAATCAAGTCGCGGTTGTCTTGCAAAAGAACGTGCTTTTCTCGGGTACGATAAAAGAAAATCTGCGCTGGGGTAATCCCGACGCAAGCGACGAAGATTTGGAAAGAGTATGTCGCCTGGCGCAGGCTCACGAATTTATAATGGGATTCCCTGATAAATACGATACGTTTATCGAACAGGGCGGTTCCAATGTGTCCGGCGGACAGAAGCAAAGACTTTGTATCGCGAGAGCGCTTCTAAAAAAGCCGAAGATTCTTATACTCGACGATTCAACGAGCGCAGTCGACACAAAGACAGACGCTTTAATAAGACAGGCGTTTAAGGAAGAGATTCCGGATACTACGAAGTTTATCATCGCGCAAAGGGTGGCTTCCGTTCAAGAAGCGGATAAGATAGTAGTAATGGACGGCGGAAGCGTCGCGGACATAGGTACGCATGAAGAATTGCTTGCGCGTAATCCGATTTATCAAGAGGTGTACTACTCTCAAAACAAGGCAAATAACGACAAGGAGAATGAGATCGGTGAATAAGAATAATATCAGAAATCAAGGCAAACCGAGCGTAATGTCTTTGCTTGGCAGATTGCTTAAATTTATGTTCAAATATTACAAAATTCAACTCATTGTCGTAGCAGTGTGCATAATGTTCAACTCGGTTGCCGCAATAAGTTCGTCTATATTTTTGCAAAAACTTATAGCCGACGTTATTGAACCTGCCGTAGGAAATTCTTCGCGTGGAATCATCGGAGTTGGATGGGAGTCTGTAAAAGATTCGCTATACAAAATCATAGCCGCAATGGCGGGTGTGTATGCAGTTGGACTAATATGTTCGTTTATTTACAATAGACTTATGGCTATAGTAACGCAAGGATTTTTGTACCATCTTAGACGCGATATGTTTGAGAAAATGCAATCCCTTCCTATAAGATATTTTGATACGCACACACACGGCGACATTATGAGTTGCTATACTAACGACGTTGATGCTATAAGACAGTTGATTTCACAAAGTTTGCCGCAAGCCTTTGCCGCAGCGGTTGCAATGATTGTATTGTTTGTAACAATGCTATCTTTCAGTATTTGGCTTACGATAGTAGTAATGTTAGGCGTTCTTGTAATGTTGCTTATTACAAAGAAGATAGGCGGAAACAGCGCAAAATACTTTATAAAACAACAACGTTCAGTAGGTAAGACCGAAGGCTTTGTTGAAGAGATGATGAACGGACAGAAGGTGATAAAAGTATTCTGTCATGAAGAACAGTCAAAAGCAGACTTCGACGCTATTAACGATAGGCTTTTTAAAGATAGTGAAAGCGCAAACAGATTTGGTAATATTCTAATGCCGATACTGGGAAATATTGGTTATGTACTTTACGTTATTGTCGCTATTGTTGGGGGAGTATTAGTGCTATACAATGTTCCAAATCTTTCGCTTACCGGACTTGCCGCTACTGGCGTTGAGATGAGCATTATCATTTCTTTCTTAAATATGAGCAGACAGTTTTGCTTTAATATAAGTCAGGTTTCTTCGCAGATAAATGCGGTAGTAATGGCGACGGCAGGCGCGGCAAGAATTTTCGAACTGCTTGACCAGACGTCTGAAACGGACGACGGCTACGTTACGCTTGTCAATGCGAAGGACGACGGCAACGGCGGACTTTGCGAAAGCGAAGAGCGTACGGGAGTATGGGCTTGGAAACACCCGCACAAGGCAGAAGGAACGATAACGTATGAAAGACTTAGCGGCGATATCGAACTCAACGAAGTGGATTTCGGTTACGTTGAAAACAAGATAGTTCTGCATGACGTAACTATTCACGCGCATCCAGGACAGAAAGTCGCTTTCGTAGGCGCGACAGGCGCGGGCAAAACGACGATCACAAACCTTATCAACAGGTTTTACGATATAGCCGACGGAAAGATAAGATATGACGGTATAAATATCAATAAAATCAAAAAAGACGATTTGCGCAGATCGCTGGGAATAGTCTTGCAAGATACCAACCTTTTTACAGGTACGATAATGGACAATATCCGTTACGGAAGACTTGACGCTACTGACGAAGAATGTATTGCGGCGGCTAAACTTGCCAACGCGGATGATTTCATTACGCGTTTGCCGGGCGGTTATTCGACAATGCTTACGGGAGACGGGGCAAATTTGTCGCAGGGGCAGAAGCAGTTGCTCTCTATTGCAAGAGCGGCGGTAGCCGACGCTCCGGTAATGATACTCGATGAAGCGACGTCTTCGATAGATACAAGAACGGAAGCGCTTGTTCAGCAAGGTATGGATAGACTTATGGAAGGCAGGACGGTATTTGTTATCGCGCACAGACTTTCCACCGTACAGAATTCTGACGTGATTATAGTTTTGGATCACGGCAGAATAATCGAAAAGGGCAGTCATGACGAACTTATCGCGCAGAAAGGTCAGTATTACCAACTCTATACCGGCGCGTTTGAGTTAGAGTAGGGTTTGTTCGGCGGATAAGCAAAAAGGCGGTATTAAGGCGAATCTTTTCCGCCGATATACATTTTTCTCGCGCGTCAACGTACATCCAGTACGAGACGGTTCGAAAAATGTATATCGACGAAAAATCTAACACCTTACTTACCGCCTTTTTGCTTATCCGCCGAACTAGGGGGGATAGTAATACTTTTGCCAAATCTATATAATAAAGATTCCAACATCAGTTGGGCAGAGAAAGAAAATTCATAATATGTAGAATAATGGATTTGCTTACTCTACCCAACAAAAGGTACGGGGGACTTTTTCTTGTATTACCTTGACAAAAAATCTACCATTTTCTTTTTTGACTTTTTACCTTATCCGCCGAACTGGAGAGTGAAATAAGACGAAAAATCTAACACCTTACTTACCGCCTTTTTGCTTATCCGCCGAACTAGGGGGGATAGTAATACTTTTGCCAA
>JAIEEW010000009.1 GCA_029067255.1 Clostridia bacterium
AGAAATGCGGGAAGCGAAGGAACGAAAGTAAAGGTCAAAGAAAGCGAGTTGATAGTAGGAGACGCTCAAGCGTTGGCAACAGCGAAAGAGATGATAGACCTAAGGGAAGATCAGATAGAAAGATATAATGAGTATCTTAAAGAACAAAGGTCAATGAAACGTAAGTAATAATACGGATAAATCTAGTTCAATATAGAATCAATATATAAGTCCGACTAAAATCGAAACGCAGTGCAGATTTTACGCTTGGTCGGCTAGGCGGGAACTCGACAGTAAGATTAGCAATTACATTTAATTAAATGTGATTGCTACCGTATATGTCGTAGTGAACGCCCATTAAGTCCGACCGAAATCGGAGAGTATCGTAGATTTCGCGTTTGGTCGGGAAAAGCGTAGTCGAAATATCTAAAAATAACAGTAGAATATCTCAATTCAAAATTATACAGGAAGTAGGTCTTTTATAAAATCGTATTCAAATTATTACTATTTAATTGATAAAAATAAATCCTTATGCTAAAATTAAATCGAAAATTTACAGCCGAAATTTACGGCAAGGGAGTTTGTATGCACAGCGTAAAGAAAATCAGCGCAGACGCGTATTTAGTGGGAGTAAACGATAGAAAGATTGCGTTATTTGAGAACGTATATCCTGTCCAAAGGGGTATGAGTTATAATTCTTATATCGTACTTGACGAAAAGACCGTACTTTTGGATACTGTCGACAGCGTAGCAAGTTTGCAATTTTTGGAGAATGTGGAAAAGACGCTCGGTTCAAGATCGCTTGATTATTTGATAGTAAATCATATGGAACCTGATCATTGCGCAAATATCGGCGCTATCGTAGAAAAATATCCAAATGTAAAAGTCGTAGGCAACGCAAAGACTTTTACTATGATGTCGCAGTTTTTTACATTTGATATCGAAGATAGAAAAGTAGTCGTAAAAGAAGGCGATACTCTTAATACCGGCAGACATACGTTTACGTTCGTAATGGCGCCTATGGTGCACTGGCCGGAAGCGATGGTTACTTACGATACGACAGATAAGATTTTGTATTCAGCGGACGCGTTTGGTTCGTTCGGCGCGATGAGCGGAAACGTATTTGCAGACGAGTGCGAGTTTGAAAGTAAATGGCTGGATGACGCAAGAAGATATTATACTAATATCGTAGGCAAGTACGGCGCGCAAGTTCAAAGTCTTCTCAAAAAAGCAAGCGCGATAGAGATTTCAATGATATGTCCTTTGCATGGACCGATTTGGCGGAACAACATAGGTTTTATTGTAGATAAATACAATAAGTGGAGTAGTTATACACCCGAAAAGAAAAGCGTTATGATAGTATACGGTTCAGTCCACGGACATACCGAAAATACTGCGGAAATACTTGCAAACTTGCTTGACGAAAGGGGAGTAAAAGAAATATCCGTATACAATGCTTCGACTACGCATTTTTCTCAAATAATCGCAGAGAGTTTCAAATATTCTCATATTGTATTCGCTTGCGCCACTTACAATATGTCGATTTTCCCGCCTATGCAGATCGTCTTGCATGAAATAGACGAACATAATCTGCAAAACAGAACGTTCGCCTTTATCGAAAACGGCACGTGGGCGCCTGTTGCGGCAAAACTTATGCAAGAGTCGCTTGAAAAACTCAAAAACAACAAGATCATAGAGCAAAAGGTAACAATCAAATCCGCTCTCAACGAACAGAGTTTTGCCGAGTTGGAGAAACTTGCCGACGCGATTGCAAGCGACGTGAACGCTTTATAAGATAAATAACGTTGATCAGGAGAAATAGCATGAATAAATTATCGTTTAAGATTAAACATATGATGTATATGAGAAAGAAAAAAGCGCAAGATGCAAAAGTCAGAAAAGAAGTAAAAGCGTACTTAAGACTAAGATCTCCCTTGAATACAAGAGAGATGGTGGCTCAAGACGCGCTAGATAATCAATCATATACAAAATTTGTTGAAGCATTGCAAAAGGTACTTACCGGCGGTCAAATAAATCCTGACGGCTACACTAACTTTGATTGGAACGCTATAGCGCGATTCGTTGTCATACCTGTTACCGTTCGCGAATACTACGAAAAAACCGTGCGAATACTTTTATTTGTAAACGTCTCAAGAAACGATAAATTCAACTGCGTATCTCTTACAATAGGGGACGACAAGGTGGATATACCGCTCGATCCGATATCCGATACAGATTCCGACGCAAGTTTTATATACGAGAATGCGGCAAAGAAAGCAAACGAATATCTTGTGTCAAAGAGATACGACAGCATAACGTTTTAAGATTTATAACACTAAAAAAATACCGACCTTCAAGGTCGGCATTTTTATTTCAATATGCAAGAATTATCTTACTTAAACGATTCTTCAACTGCAACTGCGCAGGACACAGATGCTCCAACCATCGGGTTGTTACCCATACCGATAAGACCCATCATTTCTACGTGAGCGGGAACGGAAGACGAACCTGCGAACTGAGCGTCGGAGTGCATTCTTCCCATCGTATCGGTCATGCCGTAAGATGCGGGGCCCGCAGCCATATTGTCGGGGTGCAACGTACGTCCCGTACCGCCGCCGGAAGCAACGGAGAAGTATTTCTTTCCGCTCTCTACGCACTCTTTCTTATAGGTGCCTGCAACGGGGTGTTGGAAACGGGTCGGGTTGGTGGAGTTGCCGGTAATGGAAACGTCTACCTTCTCGTGTTTCATTATAGCCACGCCTTCAACAACGTCGTCAGCGCCGAAAACTCTTACTTTGCTTCTTTCGCCGTCGCTGTAAG
>JAIEEW010000090.1 GCA_029067255.1 Clostridia bacterium
CAGTTAGTATTATACAATGTCTTTTTGATAATTTCAACCTTTTTCGACAACATTTTCAAATTTTCGAAATTATTTTTTTCATGCTGATTTGTTACAGATATCGTTGCTAAAATTATCAACTCTGAACTGACCGACAGTCTAAATCAACAGCGCCATAAGCGGCAGAGTCGCAATAGACGTCATTGTTCCCAAAAGCACCATATTTGCCGCTATGTCCTGACCTTCGCCCAATATTTCCGCATAATTCTGTACTACAGCGGCGACAGGACAAGCGCACATTATGAACATACAACTTTTGAGTTCCGCGTCCACTTTAAGCAACGTCAATATTGCAAGAACAAACAACGGAAATATCAACTGATTGATCACGACGGCAAAATATTGCATCCAGTTGGTAAACAGACTTTTGAATTTGATAGTAGCAAGGCGCATTCCCATAACGAGCATACACAGCGGCGTAGTCATTTTGCCTAGTATTGAAATCATATTGTCTATCTGCCCCAGCAATTCGCCGTTTTCAAATCCGATCTTGAATCCCGTAAAGAAAAACGGCAAAGAAATCGCTATGGATATCGTAGCGGGATTTATCAAGATCTTTTTTATGCTGATATATTTTTTATTGCAAGTAATTATCGTAGACACCAACGTCCATCCTAATAGGCTCATGGAAAGAAAGTACATCATCGAGTAAGCGGCAACGTTGGGCGAATCAGGAAATATCGCTTCCAAAAGCGGCACTCCCAAAAACGAACAGTTTGAGAGCGTGGTCGCTATAGTAGTAATTCGATATTTAATATCTCCTTGTTTCTTTCTGAAAATCAGATAAAAAATGCCTATAAAAATCAACTGCGCGGCAGTAATCAAGCCTAAAAATATCAGAAGGTTGATGCCAAGTTGTTTGGTGAAATCCGCTTTATTGAAAGAATACAGAGTAAGCGCAGGTTGACAAACGAACATCAGTAGTTTGGAAAAAGCGGAAATATTGTCCGATTTAACGAATTTAGTCTTTACCAAAATAAAACCGGGGACGGCGTAAGCCAACATTATCCCCACCATTATCAACGTCGTTTTGAATTCCTGCATTTTCTTCTCCGCCTAAGATTATACAACTTCTGCCCCAAAAGTCAACCGTATCGTTAATATACCATCACAAATCTTTCATTTGCTTCATGATTTCTATTATCAGATACTTTTGCGTATTCGTCAGATTGTCGTATATGCCTATCAACTCTTCGTACTCGTCGCTAAGTCCCGCCCCGTGCATCTCGTCGTTTATACCCAATAAAAAATCTGCGGACACGTTATAAAATTTGCTCAACGCTATAATTCCGTCGCACGTAGGTTTTGCCAAACCTTTCTCCCACTGGCATACGGTCGCCTGCCCTATGCCAAGGTTGCTCGCTAATTCGCTTTGACTTATCTTGCTTGTTTTTCTCAACGTTTTGAGTATATCTTTTACTTCCATACGACAAGTATAACACACGTTAAAAAATTATAAAAGCGATTTTATTTGTAAAATTTATCGTTTTTATAATAATTTTCGCACTTTTATCAAAAATAACGTATATTTCGACTGTCCGTTACATTGAAAGAAATTTTGCGACATAATAAAATGTAGATAAGTAAATAAATTTGTGGAGGAACAATATGAAAAAGATTAAACTCATGGTCATAGACGACAATGAAGAGTTTATCGCCAATGTCAAAGAAAGTTATTTCGGCGACGAAGAAGTCGAAGTTATCGGAAGCGCGCAAGACGGTTTGGACGCTATACATAAAATCGAAACTTTCAATCCCGACGTAGTAATTCTCGATCTTATCATGCCGGAAGTCGACGGCTTCGGCGTGCTTGCAAATATAGATTACGGCAAAATGACGAAGAAACCCAACTTTATAATCGCTTCTCAACTTATCGGGGAAAACTTTATAAACAAGGCTATCACACTCGGCGCAAGTTATTATCTCGTCAAACCGGTAAATATGCAGATGCTTAAAGACAGAGTCAAAGAATTCGGCGGTCTGCCGGTAGTAAATAAGCCGACGGAACTCGACGATCGTCTTATTCAGCAAGCCGTAAAACGTTCCCAACGCAATCTTGACGAAAAACTTGCTAATATATTTATTTCCGTGGGAATCCCCGCTCATATTAAGGGTTATCAATTTTTGAGAGAAGCAATTAAGATGGCTATCGACAGTCCGGAAATAATAAACAGTATCACCAAAAAACTTTATCCGTCAATAGCGGACAAGTTCGCTACTTCTCCGTCCAAAGTCGAAAGAGCGATTCGCCACGCTATTGAAGTTGCATGGAACAGAGGCAAAATTGAAAATATCAACAATATTTTCGGTATCAAAATTTATACCGCCAACGACAAACCCACAAACGGCGAATTCATCGCTCTTCTCGCCGACAAAATGATAATGGAAGGAGCGTAATCCTACTTAGTCTTTTACAACCCCAATACACCCTGAAAATCGGCAGATTTCGTAAGGAATCTGTCGATTTCGTTATTCCATTATTTTTATTTTATATTATATAATTAAATCATTGTATTTATATTGTATCGCCGGTTTGATTCTTTAATGTTAGCAATAATAAATGATTATAGCAATTACATCTGAAAAACAGTCAAATATCGCGCCATTTACGACAATTTTTCTTTACCTTTTTTTTACTCGGAAATTTTTTGAATTTTTTTTAATAAAAGTGTTTACAAATCTTCTTTTTATGCATATAATACTAAAC
>JAIEEW010000091.1 GCA_029067255.1 Clostridia bacterium
AACAGAGAAATGCTCATTACCCGTCATATTGAGCGGAGCGACAGCGGAGTCGAAATATCTAAATATAATAGGATAACAATATAGACTAGATTCTTCGACTACGCTCAGAATGACGGTGGAGTGAGAGCGAAGTACACTATACGTACTCGACCTACACCCGCTAAAACGAAAATATTACCACTTTCCGCTGTCTAGCACAAAATATAATATAATCTAATAAAGAATCAATGATTTTACTTAAAACATTAATGGTCATAGAAAGATTAAGAGATCAAATAACAACAAAACTTCCCGGTGTGATAAACAGGAAACTTATAAGCGCTAGGATGACTACGACTGCGACTTGGTGCAGAGCGTAGACCCATATAGCGATCTTTCCCCAGAAAGTGAAAGGTTTGTACCAGTCGTACTTGCCCAGCCATGGCAAAAGCGATTTTTTCTTTGGGTAGAGAAAGAGCGCGAGCGCGGCGCCTATCAGCATATATCCAGTGGTAGGGAAGATCGGATAATAGTCAGCCGAAGAAAAGCCTTTATTATTTCCCAGCATAAATTCGCCTATGAAATACCATTTATTATCTGTGGCGAATGCGTTATTATTTAATTTGTACGTCGCCATAAATCCTTCGTTCATCATTATTATCATGACGCCGAGAAAAAGGCATATCCCTGCGGTAAAGAGTTTGTTATGACAGCAGATGGTATCGATAAACCACCACAAAAGTATCGAAAACGCAAACATATGCAATATACCGAATTTTATCGTGTCGTCCATAAAGAAAGTTACTATTGTTATGATAGACGCGATAATGGTAGCCTGAATGCCGCGTTTGAGATTGTTTCTTGAAAAAGAGCAGGAGATACCGCACAATAGAGCGAATATCCAAACTACTATATTTTGAGTGGTATGACGTAAAACTGAATTATTGTAATAGTTGGCGGCAAGGTTTACAAGTAATGTCAAGTTTTCCTTGCCGACTTCTTTCCACGCGTCTGCGAACATAAAGCCTATATCGTACATCGCGTGGTCGAATATCATCAAAAGCACGCAGACTCCGCGCAGAAAATCCAACTCCCAGATTCTTTGGGAAGAAGACTTTGATTTTCCGTTTAAGAGTCGCGCTTTGTTCATAATTTACTGTATTTTATCTACTCCCATATATTTTCTGAGAACTTCGGGAATTACGATACTTCCGTCAACTTGCTGGAAGTTTTCCAAAATAGCGGCGGTAGTTCTGCCAACGGCAAGACCGCTACCGTTGAGAGTGTGGACGAGTTTTACTTTGCCGTCTTTATCCCTATAACGTATGCTCGCTCTTCTCGCTTGGAAATCTTCATAGTCCGAGCAAGAAGAGATTTCAACGTATCTGTTGTACGACGGCATCCATACTTCTATATCGTAGGTTTTTGCCGAACCGAAACCGAGATCGCCCGTGCAAAGACATACGACTCTGTAAGGGATTCCGAGAAGTTGGAGTATCTTTTCCGCGCTGGCAGTCAAATGTTCGAGTTCTTCATAACTGCTTTCCGGGGTAGTGAACTTGACAAGTTCTACTTTATTAAACTGGTGCTGACGTATAAGACCTCTGGTATCTCTTCCGGCGCTTCCCGCTTCGCCCCTAAAACATGCCGTATACGCGCAGTAGTATATAGGTAAGTTTTCAAAAGGTATTATTTCTTCTCTGTGAAGATTTGTTACCGGTACTTCCGCCGTCGGTACGAGATAAAAGTCCTGACCTTCGTTGTTGACGTAATACATGTCTTCCGCGAATTTCGGCAACTGTCCCGTGCCTATCATAGCGTTTTTATTTACCATATAAGGGGGGAATATTTCAGTATATCCCGCGCTAGTGTGCGTGTCTAGCATAAAGTTGTAAATAGCGCGTTCCAGTCTTGCTCCCAAACCTTTATATACGGTAAATCTCGCTCCTGAAATTTTGCCCGCTCTCGGCCAGTCGCAGAGTTCTTTTTCTTCCGCAATATCCCAGTGCGCTTTGGGTTGGAAATCAAATTTGGTAGGCTCGCCCCATCTTCTGACTTCGACGTTGTCGTCGCTGTCGCTGCCAATAGGAACTTCCTTATTAGGTAAGTTGGGGATAGTCATCATAATGTCGCTGATTTGCGATTCGACTTGCGAAAGTCTTGCGTCGAGCGACTTTATTTCTTCGCCGAGAGTTTTCATTTCGGCGATTTTAGCGGTTTTCTCGTCTCCTTTGAGAGATGGAATGAGTTTGGAAACTGCGTTTTTCGTAGCCTTTCTCTGTTCGCTGTCTTGAATGAGATTTTTTCTCTCGTCGGCGAGTTCCGAAAGGCCTTCGAGATCAAACTTGCCGCTTCTGTTAGCAAGTCTTTGTTTTACTTCTTCTATGTTTTCGCATACAAATTTCAAATCCAACATAATTTATTTCTCCGTTTTCCCGAATAGGGAAGTTTATACTATTTGCAGACAATATTGACAAGGCGTTTAGGTATTACGATGACCTTGACGATATTAAGTCCCTGAGTTGCGTTTTTGACGAGATCGTTGTTAAGCGCGATATCTTCTATGGTTTTGTTGTCCGCGTCGCTCGGAACGACTATTTTTGCTTTCATACGGCTGTTGACCTGAACTGCCAACTCGTATTCGTCTTTGACGAGCGCTTTCTCGTCGCATACGGGGTATGCTTTATCGAATACGGAATAAGTACCGCCCATTTTTTCGTTGAGTTCTTCGGCGATATGCGGTACGAACGGCGCCAGCAAAAGCACAAGATTTTCGATGCATTCTTTGAAGAATTTAGCGTTTTTCTCGCAAGGCAAGTTGTCGTACTTATATAGGTCGTTGACGTATTCCATAATACGCGCAATCGCGGTGTTGAAAGAAAACGCTTTCGTATCTTCCGATACGCGTTTGATAGTGTAATTTCTCGTATAGTTGAGCGCTTTTTCTTCCGCGTCCATTTTGGTTACGGAATTATTGAGCGATATGGACTTGTCGACGATTCTTTCTACTCTCTCTAAGAATTTGGTTATCGATTCCATTCCCGTCGCGCTCCACGGACCGCCTTCAATATAACTGAATCCGAACATAAGATACAGTCTAAACGCGTCCGAACCGAATTTACTTACGTAATCGTCGGGGGATATGATATTGCCGCGGCTTTTTGACATCTTGAATCCGTCGGGGCCTAAAATCGTACCTTGGTGTACGAGCGACTTGAACGGTTCGTCAAATTTGAGATAACCCATATCTCTAAGCGCTTTTGTAAAGAAGCGAGCGTACAGCAAGTGCATACAAGCGTGTTCCGCGCCGCCGACGTACTTGTCTACCGGCAACATTTTGTTTATTATTTCGGGATCGAAAGCCATCTTGTCGTTGTGAGCGTCGGGGTATCTTAGGAAATACCAACTCGAGCATACGAACGTATCCATCGTGTCCGGATCTCTTCTTGCTTTGCCGCCGCACTTAGGACAAGTCGTATTCATAAATTCTTCGCAACTTGCGAGCGGGGATTTGCCGTTTGGTTTGAACTCTACGTTGTAGGGGAGTTGAACAGGCAAGTCCTTTTCAGGTACGGCTACTTCTCCGCACTTATCGCAGTATACGATAGGTATGGGCGCGCCCCAGTATCTTTGTCGGGAGATGAGCCAGTCGCGAAGTCTGTAATTAGTTTTCAGTTGACCTTGATTTTTCTCTTCGAGCCATTTAACGATAGCGATTTTTCCTTCTTGCGAAGTTATTCCGTCAAACTGTGTTCCCGTATTGCATATCACGCCGTAATCGCAGAATGGCAGATCGTCGTTTTTGCCGTCGGCGGATTTGACGACTCTCTTTATTTGAAGGTCGAATTTCTTAGCGAAATCGTAATCCCTTTCGTCGTGAGCGGCAACGCCCATTACCGCGCCCGTTCCGTAAGAGTAGAGTACGTAATCGCCTATCCATACGGGTACTTTGTCGCCGTTGACGGGATTTATACAGTACGCGCCCGTGAATACGCCCGTCTTTTCTCTCGTAGTAGAAAGTCTTTCTATTTCGCTGGCTTTCGAACATTCGAGTTTATATGCGTCGACCGCCGCTTTTTGAGCGTCGGTAGTGATTTTATCTACAAGCGGGTGTTCGGGAGCAAGTATGACGTAAGACACGCCGAATACCGTATCCGCGCGGGTAGTGAAGACTTTGAATTTATCTCCGCTCTCCAACTCAAATTCAATTTCGCCGCCTGAAGATTTGCCTATCCAGTTTCTCTGCATAGCCTTCGTCTTTTCCGGCCAGTCGATAGTGTCAAGTCCTTGAAGAAGTTCTTCCGCGTACTGGGTTATCTTGAAAAACCATTGCGTGAGATTTTTTCTCAGCACGGTAGTGTGGCATCTCTCGCAAGCGCCGTCCACGACTTGTTCGTTGGCAAGTACGGTATTGCAGGACGGACACCAGTTTACCGGCGCTTCTTTTCTGTAAGCAAGTCCGTTTTTATATAGTTGCAAGAATATCCATTGCGTCCATTTATAGTAGTCGGGCATACACGTCTTTATCTCGTAATCCCAGTCGAAAGACGCTCCCATCGCTTTGAGTTGTCCTTCCATAGTCGCGATATTTTTGAGCGTGCTGTCTTGCGGGTGGATACCCGATTTGATAGCGTAGTTTTCGGCGGGAAGTCCAAACGCGTCAAAACCCATCGGTTGGAAGACTTCCTTGCCGTTCATTCTCATAAAACGAGCGTAACTGTCGGTAGGTCCGTAGTTGTACCAATGTCCTGCGTGCAGTTTCGCGCCCGACGGGTAGGAAAACATTTCAAGAACATAGTATTTGTCTTTCATTTTGGATTTGTCAAAAGAGTAGAGTTTGCTTTCTTCCCACTTCTTTTGCCATTTCTTTTCAACATTTATAAAGTCCATATATTACTCCGCGCTAGTTATTACTAGGTAATTATAATTAAAGCGTTATATATATAATATATCGGCTTATTCTTGTTGTCAAGTGATTTTGATATCAGGCGTTTGTATTGTCGATTTGACATAATATATCGCAAAGTAGTATAATTTTAACGTATCAAACCGCTTAATTCGAAATCTCGTTAATTCATATATCGGGGGGAATATGAAAAAGAAACGTCTCAAAATCATTTCTATAGTTATACTGACGATAGCAGTTGTATTCTGCGTCGCAGCGTGCAATTCCAAAGACGGAGTAAATCCTGTTCAAAGCGCAAAAAGTTCCTATTCCACTTCATACAAAACGCTGTCGGAAAAAAGCAACGGAACGGGTAAGTGGCGCGAAGGAATGGTCTCTGGAAACGGACTTCAAGGTTTTATCGCAAGCGGCTCGCCGTATAACGACACTTTGATTTATCAAAATATCCATTTTATTTTGCCAAACAAAAATGCTCGGGAAAATCCAATATCTTTTCAGGATCTCGATTACGTCAGACAAAGCATTGTCAACGGTCAAGATATTGTGGACAATCAAAGTTACGACGACGTGTATTCTTACCATGCAGGCGCTACGCTGAGAATAAAACAGAGCAAGCCTTTGTTGGGACATAAAGAATACAAACGGTATACCGATTACGAAACCGCTTGCGTGGGCGTACAGTACACCGATTCAAAAGGCAAGTGGGAAAGGCTGAGTTTTACTTCTCAATGCGACGGAGTATCGATAAGCAAGATGACCGCGTCTGACGAAGGCAACAAGATCAACACGACTATATCTATGGACAATATTTCAAGCATGGCAAATTTTGGGAAAAGCAACGAAGTCGATTTGCGATATAAGAAACTTGTAGACGCGGACGCGAACGCTCTTACTTTCGTCGCGCATTATCCCGATTATGAAAACAGCGAACTCAAAGACGGCGGTTACGCTACGGTCAGTTTTGTAATATGCGAAGGCGGAAAGAAAGAACGGATAACAAATAAAATGCCCAAAGAAACTCAATACGTCGGCGAAGATAATCCCGCGATCTCTATTACCGACGCCGACAGCGTGTATATCATAAGCGTGTCCGACCGTACTTTCAATATGGGAGAATACGGCGACTTTGCCGATAGCGAAGATTATGAACTCGTCAACGAACTATACTCTAAAGTCAGATCGGTAGCGGATAAATATACGGTAGACGGGAAGTTTGACTTTGACAAAGCGCTTAAAAATCATACCGATATTTTTACTCCGCAGTTCAACGCGTTATCGCTTGATTTGGGCGCGGATATAAATATTTCCAACAACAAACTTCTCAGAAGCGTAAAATTAAAAAAATCTTTGTCCAACACTCTTGCAGAAAGAGCGTACTATGCCGGCAGATACGCGTATTTGTGTTGCTCGGGCGTAACGACAAGCAGACTTTACGGAATGTGGACGGGGGAATGGAAAGCCGCGTGGGGTTCTAAATATACAATGGACGCAAACGTAAATCTACAAACGTCTTCTATGAATACGGGCAATATCATTTCCGCTCCTATCGGTTACGTCAACTTTATTCTAAGACAAGTACCCGACTGGGAAGATAACGCGTACGCTACCCACGGAATGAAAGACGCTTTGCAAGCGCCGGTAAACTGCGACGGAGATAGAGCGATATTTACAGAAAGTTGTTATCCTTATCCGTTTAGGTATTGGAACGCGGGAACGAGTTGGATGTTGCAACCGCTTTACGAAACAATACTTTGTTACGGCAATCTCAAAGTTCCCATCTGCGACGAATTTGATTTGGATAAATTAAAGACTTTGCTGTCAACGACGCAAACGCCGCTGTCGGACAATGAAATAGTTAGGTTAAAAGAAAGGGGATATTTGATGCTTAAAGAAGACATTCTTTATCCTTTGCTTATCAAATCGGCGAATTACTGGTATCAACTTATGACGCCACAATACTATACTGACGCAGACGGATATATTCGTTATGAAAAAGGTAAAACATCTCTTTCCGACGGCGAAACTTACTGCATAATTCCTTCGTATTCGCCTGAAAACAATCCGTCCAACTATCCCAGTCCGGCATGCGCAAACTCGGCGATAGACATATCCGCGTGCAACAGCAATATCCAAATGCTGTTGGATATTGCGAGCGAAGTCGCTCCGAATGACGATATGTCAAAATGGATAACGTTGCAAAACAACTTGCCAAAACTCATTTACGACAAAGACGGTTCGCTAAAAGAATGGGCTAGTTACTCTTTTGAAGAAAACAACAAGCATAGACATTTGAGCCATCTTTACTGCGCTTGGCCGCTTTCGGATACGAGATACGACAGCGATTTGAATACCGCCGCGATACTTGCGATAAACAACAGAAAAAGCGAGAACAACGCCAGCCACGCGCTTATTCACCGTACTCTTATAGCCGCCCGTCTAAACGACAGACAAAGCGCTACAAAGGCGATGGTCGGTCTTATGAATTCAAAGATTTACTACAACTCGCTTATGACGAATCACCATACGAACAAGCGCAGCGGGTACTGTACGGATTACAGCATAGGATATTTGGGCATGGTAAACGAATGTCTGGTATTTTCAAACAAAGGCGAAATCGAACTGCTTCCGTGTCTTCCTACCAGCGGCTTCGATAAGGGAAGCGTCAAAGGTATGAGATTGCGTACGCAGGCGGTTTTGACGAATATGGAATGGGACGTCAAAAATAAGACTCTCAGCGCTACGATAGTATCCGATATAGATCAAACGGTAAAAATCTCGTGCGGTCTGTCCGACGAAATCAAAACCGTAGAATTGAAAAAAGGCGAAGAGTATAATATAACAATGACAATATAATAAAACCAAAATTAAAATACGCGGAACGAAAAGCGTCCTTAAATTATTATAAAAACGAAAATGGCAAGCAATTCGCTTGCCATTTTCAATACCTTTTTGCTAAAATAGAAATGGTTTTATTGCGCTTTAAGGTTTTTGGCTTTATATGCCGGTTATAGCGGGTAAATTTTACAATACGAAAATATAGTTTGGAGGCTTTTATATGGAAAAGTTAGTTGGCGCTTGCATGTTCGGACAATCCGGCGGACCGTCTTCGGTTATCAATTCGAGCGCGGCAGGTGTTTTCACCGAAGCATTGAAACAAGATTGCATCACAGCCGTTTACGGCGCTGCGCACGGTATCAAAGGCGTACTTAATGAAGAGTTTTACGATATCAGCAAAGAAGATATGAGCGAACTTATGTTGCTCAAAAACACTCCGTCTTCCGCTCTCGGCAGCGTAAGATACAAGTTGAAAGCGGAAAAGGTAGACGATACCGATTACAAGAGATTGCTTGAAGTATTCAAAAAGTACAATATCCGTTATTTCTTCTACAACGGCGGTAACGATTCTATGGATACTTGCAATAAGGTCAGCAAGTATATGAAAAAATCGGGTTGGGAATGTCGCGTAATGGGCGTACCTAAGACTATCGACAACGATTTGTTCGGTACCGATCACTGCCCGGGTTACGGTTCCGCGGCTAAATACGTCGCTACGACGACTATGGAATTGAAGTTGGACGCGACTGTATACGATACGCCGATGATCACCGTAGTTGAGGCTATGGGTCGTCATGCGGGTTGGTTGACTGCCGCTTCGGCTTTGGCTTGCCATAAAGGACTCGGTCCGGATCTTATCTATCTTCCCGAGATCCCGTTTTCGACGGAAAAATTCCTTTCTGACGTAGAAAAGAAAATGAAAGAAAACAACGGCAAGTGCATGATAGTTATCTCCGAAGGTATCGCGGACGAAAACGGTACTCTTATCGCGGAAAAGATCAACGAAAACGTTGCGAAAGACTCTTTCGGACACGCTCAACTTGGCGGCGTAGGCACCGCTCTTGCAAACCTTTGCAAAGACAAATTCGGTTGCAAGACCAGAGCGATCGAATTCTCGCTTATGCAAAGATGCGGCGCGCATCTCGCTTCTAAGGCGGACGTTGAAGAAGCGTTCAAAGCGGGCGCGGCTGCAGTTAAGTATGCGGTTAGCGGTTCGACCGACAAGATGGTAATTCTCAAAAGAGATACGAAGTCGGGCAAGTATAAATGCAAAGTAGGTATGATGAACGTCGCTAAGGCTGCCAATACCGAAAAGAAAGTTCCGTTGGAGTGGATAATCAATGATGGAACAATGCTTTCTCAGGAGTTTATAGATTACGCGTTGCCGCTTATCCAAGGCGACAGCAAGGCTCCGCTCGAAGACGGACTTCCCAGATTTGCAAAACTCAAAAAAGTTTTCGTCGACAAGAAGTAATTCCAAAAATAAAACAATTAAGGTCGGGACTTTCGCCCCGACCTATTTTTTGGCTTTTGATTGATTGAAGGATAAATTATGGCTTTTTTACTTTTGTACTTTATTTCATCTTTTGTATTACACTACATTGTATGCCGTATTTTTCTCGATAGTAACCTAGAAATGAAAAATCTTTTATAAAATTTTCATAGGGAAACGGCGTTGAGCGCTGAAGCGATAACTTCCGCGCAGTTGCGGACGAGAGAGTCCACGTCGCGGGGAGTAAGCGTATATCTCGCGTATTCGGAATCCGCGTTGCCGAGAATACTTCCCACAGATATTATGAGCGGAACGCCTATCGCCACGACCGGTACTGAAAGCGTATTTCTGTTAAGACAGGGTTGCGGATTGTTCACGCCGCCGCCCGGACATATCCCCGCGGTAGTGAGTTGATAACAGTTGCCCAGTCTGTGCAGATATCCTGTCGCCAGCGTGTCTATCGCTATCACCAAGGACGGTTTATGGTGATCGACTATCGCTTTGACTATATCAAAAGACTTTATTCCCGTTATGTCCGCTACTTTGGGGGCGATCGCGCTCATATTAAAGGCTTTGCCGCCCGTCCGTATTCTTTTTACGACTTCGTTGCCCAGCGCGTCGACTACGACGTTTTCGTTTCCCAGTCCTACGACCAAAATCCTTCCGTCCGTTACGCCGCATTCGCGTATTAGTTTTTTAATACAGTTTTGCAATACGTCGCAAAGAGTAGACGGCAGAGTATGCGCGTTGGGTGTGAGAGTAAGATAAAGCCCTTCTTTCTTACCGCATTGTCTGGACAAAACTTTGTCTACTTTGGTTTCGCGTATGTCTACGCCTTTTTGTCTGTATGAATGGGAAGGAACGGATAGTTCTTCTCCCGCTTCTATAAGCAAGTCGCTGAAATTGTATAATTTGTCGTTCATACGCTTATTATTGACAAAATTATATTCGATTAAATACCCATATTGCTGAAAATTAACGTCAAAACGGCTATAAATATTTGCAAAACGCGAAAATATATGTTAAAATCTGTTGCGTTAATAAAATTGATATGCTAAAATAATTTAGTAAAAATACTAAAAATAAATACGGAGGGAGAGTATGCCAAATATTAAGTCCCAGAAAAAAAGAGTTATAATAGCGCAGAAAGAAAACGAAATCAATACCGCTAAGCGCAGCAGAGTTCGCAACGCTGTGAAGAAGTATGAGAGCGCTATCGCAAATAACGACGTGGCTACCGCAGAGAAACTTTTGGTCGAAACTATTTCTTTGATCGACAGAGCGAAGAGCGACGGTATATATCACGATAATACGGCAAGCAGAAAGATTTCAAGACTTTCTAAGCAACTTGACGCGTTGAAGAAAGCGTAATAATTACAAAGAGAGTTAATGCGACCGTCAAGGTCGCATTTTTTCAACGCTTGATCAGTTGCGTAGGAACCGATTTTATTTAAGCGCAGACAATAGAGCATATATATTAGACTCAAGAATAAACTATAACGTCCGTTACGCGACGTATAGGGAGAGATCAATGAAAGTACTTATATTGACGGGAAGTCCCAGAAAGGGCGGTAATACAGATATTTTGGCGGAAGCGTTCGCCGTCGGCGCAAGAGAAAACCACGACGTGGAAATCTTAAACGTATGCGAATATAAAATAAATCCTTGCGTAGGTTGCAATTCTTGTTTTTCAAGAGAGAACAACAAGTGTTTTCAGGACGACGGTATGCAAATTATCTACGACAAAACCGCAGACGCGGATATGCTTGTAGTGGCGTCGCCCGTTTATTTTTACGGAATAAGCGCGCAACTAAAAGCGGTAATCGATAGATTCCATACTCCCGCAAGAAAGACGTTTAATATTAAAAAGACAGCGTTGTTACTTACGGCAGGGTCGTCCAAATCAAGCGTATTCGACGCGATAGTCCGTCAGTACGAACTCATAGTCGATTATTTCAAATTCGAAGATAAAGGCATGTTGCTTGTCGGGGGAGTAAACGATAAGGGCGCGATAAACGGCAGAGAAGAACTGCGGCAGGCGTACATATTAGGCAAGAGTATTCAATAGTAAAGAAAAGCGCCGTCTTTCGACGGCGTTTTGTTATATGTTTTCTTTTTCACTTTCCGCAATCTTCTTGCGTTTTTTATAAATTATCAACAATATTATTCCTGTTACTCCCACTGCTATAAGATAGAAGAACCAACCCCATAGCGAATAATATAGATCGCGGTAAGGATACGGCGCGAATTTCATATCCATACAGATATTATAAAACGCAGAGATAGGTATAAAAATCCATAGCGCTACGTTTAGAAAAACTTGCTTTAATTTTAAGTTGGATCTGTTGAGTTTTTTAGCAACGTAATAGAAAGCGATTCCTACGCTTTGCAAAAGCCATCCCGTTATGATGCTCATTGATCCGATCGCAGATCTTGCGTATCCGCTCAAATTGCCGCATTCGTTCAACCAAATTATCCACGAAACAAGTAGACCTACCGCATAAAAGAAAGTGGAGAAGAATTGTAATATTTTGCTGATGAAATTATTTCTGTCCGGCTTTTCGCACATTATTACCTTAGCGTCGGGCGTTTGTAATTCGTCTTTAAGAAGATAGTCCGTAGTAACGTTGAAAATACCGCCGAGCATTATTATTTTATCGCATTCAGGTATGCTGTCGCCCGTTTCCCACTTGCTTATCGCCTGTCTTGATACATCTAGTCTTTCGGCTAGATCTTCTTGCGACATTCCGCTTGTTTTCCTTAGTCTTGTGAGTTTTTCGTTGAAAGTCATAATTTTATCTCCGCTTATATTTGTTACCTAAATTATATCATTTATTGCGGTTGCAATCTATAAAGCAAAACTTGAATTTCCGCAACTGACGGTTGCAA
>JAIEEW010000092.1 GCA_029067255.1 Clostridia bacterium
GACACTATCATAGCGCGTATCGGCGAAGGTATCGTTACCACCGTCGGTTCGGCAGAAACGCACAAAGACGTGCTTGAAAATCCAGACGCTATTTCCAAAACCGTTCTTAATAAAGGTTTGGACAGCGGTACCGCGTACGAAATTCTTTCTATTGATATCGCGGATATCGACGTAGGCAGAAACATCGGCGCGCAACTGCAAATGGATCAGGCGGAAGCCGACAAGCGTATCGCGGAAGCGAAAGCGGAAGAAAGAAGAGCAATGGCTGTTGCGCTCGAACAGGAAATGAAGGCGAAGACGCAAGAGATGAAAGCGCTCGTTATCGAAGCGGAATCTCAGGTTCCGAAGGCTATGGCAGAAGCGTTGAAGAGTGGCAAACTCGGCGTAATGGATTACTACAATATGCAAAACGTTATGGCTGATACCAACATGAGAAACGCTATCGGCGGAGTAGAAGAAGAAGCGCAAACCATAGAAAAATCTAAAAAGGGTAAGAAATAATGCCTATTGCAATAGTAATTGCCATATTTGTGGCTATAGGAATAGGAATAAGCGTCGCTCAAGAGTCTGCAAGGAAGAAAAAGCAGGCAGAGGCGGAGTCCGCGATGAAGAAGTTTGACGAAAAAGAAGAACTGAAACAGTATGTAAATCCGTCGGCGGCGAAGAAATCTACCACGTCCCGTCCGCCTACGGTCAGCGCTCAGACGACCAACGCTCAAAGTAGCGCTCAGGCTCAGGCTAGACTGGCAAGTCGTCTTCAACAACTTCAAAAAGTCGAAAGTGAAATTCGGGCAATGAGCCACCACGACGACGAGTATTGCGCAGTAAAGCACGAGTCCACGGACAGATTCAAGGTGGAAAAAGTACCCGTTATGAACAGTATCGGCGGAAAGTCTACCGAAGGGTGCGCGGATCACTACGATCTTAGATATGTCAAGATCGACGAGCAAGCGACCGAACCGCGCGAACTTACAGACTTGCAAAAAGTCGTAGTTTACGGAGAGGTCATCAACCAGCCGGCGTTCAAAAGAAAATACAGACGTTGAGCAAAGGCAAACAAAAAGAATTTATGCGACGGGCAACCGTCGCATATTTCGTTGATCAAATAATGATTATCGTCAGGGATTACAAGTTAACGTCTGTCTTTCATAGGTACGTATTCGAGAGCGGGTTGCGCGCAGTTGTACGCGGGACGCATTATCTTTGAAGAGTTGATAAGTTCTTCCAGTCTATGCGCCGACCATCCGGCTATTCTCGAAATCGCAAAGATAGGAGTATAAAGTTCCTGCGGAAGTCCGAGCATATCGTATATAAATCCGCTGTAAAAATCTATATTTGCGCTTACGCCTTTGTAGATACGGCGTTGATCGGATATAAGTTTGATGGCGATTTCTTCAACTTTGGAGTAGAGTTCGAAATCCTTGTCAAGTCCTTTTTCCACGCTGAGATTTTTTGTCGATCTTTTAAGAAGTAGCGCTCTCGGATCGGACAGGGAGTATACCGCGTGTCCTATGCCGAATATAAGTCCGATTTTGTCAAAACATTCCTTGTTGAGAATTTTGTTGAGATACGCGGCGATCTCTTCGTCGTCTTTCCAGTCCGCTACGTTTTTCTTAATATCGGCAAACATCTGCGAAACTTTTATATTAGCGCCGCCGTGCTTAGGTCCTTTAAGCGAACCTATCGCCGCCGCTATCGCCGAATAAGTATCCGTGCCGGAAGAAGTAACGGCGCGCGCGGTAAACGTAGAGTTGTTGCCGCCGCCGTGTTCTGCGTGAAGTACCAACGCGAGATCGAGAACTCTCGCTTCAAGTTTGGTATATTTACTGTCTATTCTGAGCATGTGGAGAATGTTTTCCGCAGTGGAAAGTTCGTCCTTAGGCTCATGAATAAAAAACGAATGATTTTCTTTTATGTAATAGTCGTACGCCTGATAACCGTATACCGAGAGCAACGGGAACAGCGCAATCAGTTGAAGACATTGATTGAGCACGTTTCGGATAGATGTATCGTTGGCTTTCACGTCGTAAGAGTAGAGCGTAAGTACGCTTCTTGCCAAAGAGTTCATCATATCGTTGGAAGGCGCTTTCATTATAATATCTCTTACAAACGAGTTGGGAAGAGATTTTCTGTATTTTGCCAGCACCCCTTTGAAATTGTTGAGTTCCTTTTCGTCGGGAAGTTCGCCGAACAGCAAGAGATATACGATCTCTTCAAAGCCGTATCTGTCGTTGCCCAAAAAATCTGCGCACAAATCTTCAATGTTGTATCCGCGATAATAAAGTCTGCCTTCGCAAGGTATTTCTTCTCCGTCGACCACCTTTTTGGCTATGACGTCGCTTATGTTCGTAAGTCCAGTCAATACGCCCTTGCCTTTTTGGTCGCGAAGTCCTTTGTTGACCTTGTGCTGTATAAACAATTCGGGGTCAATTACGCTATTGCTTTGGCACTTATCGCTCAAATTACTCAAATATCTTCCGCTTTCCTGATCATTTTTTATTGCCATTGATGCACCTCCCGATTCGTCTGAAATTATTTTATATCTATTTTATACCAAAAAACGGCAATTTGTCAATCATTCGCGAATATGACTTTTCTCATGAAAAGACAATGTTATTTTATATTTTTTGTAAAGTTTTTTTTAATAACCCCTTTTATTGACGTTAAAGTTGTGATATAATGAAAACATAAATTTGGAGAAATGACTTATGGATCTTAAAAAACTCAGAGACAACAGCGACGCTCAAGCAGATTATATGATGAGCGAAATCACCAACGTCATAAAGACCTGCGGAAAAAGATTGCCCGGAAGCGAAGGCGAGAAAAACGCGGTCGAATATATGGCAAACACTCTAAAAGAGTATAGCGACGATGTGAAGATCGAACCGTTTGAATTGCATCCCGCGACTTTCTTTTACTGGATACATATCATGGTTACGCTTGTGCTAGGCGCGATGGTAAGTTATTTCTTTATACCGCTTTTGGCGATAATACTTGTAGGACTTGCGATGTTGCTTATGCTTTTGCAATTCGTGTTGTATCTCGAAATCGTAGACTTTTTGTTTCCCAAAAAGACGTCGCATAATCTAATTGCCGTCAAGCATCCCAAAGGCGAAGTAAAGAGAAGGATTCTTTTCAACGGACATCCCGACGTCGCGCACGAATGGACGATGAGTTATCTTATAAGCGGCGACGCTTTTGTGGCGCATTTCGTTATATCAATGTTAGGTATAGCCGCGCTTGTAGGTATTTCCATCGCGTCGATTATAATGCAAGGCGGAGTAGGCGTTCAAGTAGCGGAAGGAGTTCCGATGATAATGGGACTTGTATGTCTTATCTTCGTACCTTTCTGGATTGCGATGTACAGAATGTGGAATACCAGCGTAGTAGTCGACGGCGCAAACGACAACCTTACCGGTTGCTATATGGGTATAGCGGTAATGAAAGCGTTGCACGACGAAGGAATAGAACTGGAAAATACCGAAGTAGGCGTTTTGATTTCGGGAAGCGAAGAAGCGGGACTTAGAGGCGCGCGGGCATGGGCGAAACGCCACTCGAAAGCGGGCGATTACAAGGACGTAGAAACTTTGATTTACGCTTACGACACCTTGAGAGAAGGTAAATTCCTTTGCGTTAACAAACTCGATCTCAACAGTACTGTAAAAGCGGATAAACACGCGAGCGAACTTTTCTATAACGCCGCAAAGAGCATAAACGTTACTTGTTCCTACGGTTCCGTACCGCTCGGAGCAACTGATTCCGCCGCGTTCAATAAGGGCGGTTATCAGGCGGTAGGTATTACAGCGTTAGATCATAAGTTGAGAAATTACTATCATACTCGTTACGATACTTACGATAATATGGATAAAGAGTGTCTGTCAGATTGCTATAAAGTTACGATCAAGACGCTTGAAGATTTTGACGACGGTAAGTAGTTGTTGTTCGGCGGATAAGGGGAAAAGTAAAAAGTAAAACGGCATCTTTTCCGCCGATACAGCATAATAAAAAGGTTCCAACGTACAGCAAGTACGGGGAACTTTTTCTTATGCTATCTCAACGAAATATCTACCATTTTCTTTTTTTACTTTTCCCCTTATCCGCCGAACTAGGGCGGAATAATAACGGTGCTTGATACTGTCTTCCCGCCGAATATTGTGGCGGTAATTTTTTTACTTTTCCCCTATCTGCCGAACTAGAGCGAGTAGTTAGTCTATTGATACCGCCAACAATATCAATTTAATAGTATTAATAAAAAATCCATCTTAAATTTTCCTATCTTGCGTATGAAAATCGAATTTTTGGCAATAATCGGAATATCCGAATAAAAGAGGTAGAAAAATGAAAGTAGCGGCAGTAATAATTTTGTGCGTAATATTGTTGGGAGCGGTCATAATGTTTGCAAAGACGCAGACGCAAAGTCCCGAAGATACATATTTGAGAATACATATCAGAGCCAACAGCAACGACGCGACTGATCAAAGCGTAAAGTATAAAGTCAAAGAAAGCATTGTAGAGTATATGAGTCCAAAACTCGAAGGCGTTTCGGATAAAAAACAGGCGATAGATATACTTTCAGTCAATCTGGACGGAATGAAAAAAGTAGCCGACGGCGTGCTTGCTAAAAACGGTTACGATTACAAATCAAAAGTCAGTATCCGCAAAGAAGAATTTCCCGTTCGCACCTACGGCGATCTCACGTTGGAAAGCGGAGTATACGACGCGCTGATTATCGAACTTGGCAGCGGTAGCGGCGACAACTGGTGGTGCGTTGTTTTTCCGCCGTTGTGTTTTGTCGGAGAAGAAAGCGACAGTTTTCAGTATAAATCATGGTTTGGAGAAAAGTTGGGTTAGAATTTTTTCGTAATGCGCTTAAATCCAGTAATGTTATAAAATATAAAAAAAGCCGTCTTTCAGGCGGTTTTATTTATTGTATTTGGTTTTCCGACTAAAAATCTTCGCGTACGTATGTTGACATACAGTTATAATATGGTATAATATATAATAGTAATAAATAAAAGGAGATTTTTCAGTATGGCAAGCAAAAAATCCGATTACTTTGGCCTTAGTTGGATTGTCAGCCTTATCTTGGCTATCATTCCG
>JAIEEW010000093.1 GCA_029067255.1 Clostridia bacterium
CTTCCCCAACCAAATCAACAACGTACGTGCAGTCCCCGGTATATTCAGGGGCGCTTTGGACGTAAGAGCCAAAGAAATAAACGAAGATATGAAAATGGCTGCGGCTAAGGCTATCGCAAGCCTTGTAAGCGACGAAGAACTCAATGCCGATTATATTCTTCCTATGGCGTTTGATCCAAGAATCGGCAAGACAGTAGCCAAAGCAGTCGCGCAAGCGGCAAGAGATACGGGCGTAGCAAGAATATAACGAATTTTTGAATCAAAGCATAAAAACGAAAACGCGTTCTTGATCAAGAACGCGTTTTTCCATATCAACTATCAATCAGCAAATTTTGCATTTCAACACATAAAAAGAGCAAGCCTAAGCCTGCCCTTTCTAATATGAAATCTTACTGCAAAATTACTTCTTGCCGTGATAAGCGTTGAGATACATTTGTTTGATTTCCTTCATAAGCGGGTATCTCGGATTTGCGCCGGTACACTGGTCATCGAACGCGTCTTCTACCATTTGATCAAGCGAAGCCATAAACTTCTCTTCTTCTATGCCGTAATCTTTGATAGTCTCCTTGATTCCGACCGTTTTTTTAAGTTTGTCGATTTCAGCGATAAGCGCTTCAATCTTTTCCATATCCGTCTTGCCTTTCAATCCCAACATAGTTGCGATATCAGCGTATCTCTTCATACACTGCGGATATTTATACTGCGGGAACGTACCCATCTTAACGGGATTTTCTACGCAGTTGAATCTGATAACTTCGTCTATCATCAAAGCGTTGGCAACGCCGTGCGGCAAGTGATGATAAGAGCCGAGTTTATGAGCCATAGAGTGGCATACTCCTAAGAACGCGTTTGCGAAAGCCATACCTGCCATGCAGGAAGCGTGCGCCATAGCCTCTCTCGCTTCCGCGTCGTGAGCGCCGAGTTCATACGCTCTGGGCAAGTAATCGAATATCATCTGAATAGCCTGCTTAGCGATACCGTTGGTAAAATCGGTTGCCATAATAGAAGCGATCGCTTCCAAAGCGTGGGTCAACGCGTCGATACCGGAAGCGGCTGTCAAGCCCTTAGGAATATTCATCATAAGATCAGCGTCTACGATAGCCATATCGGGAAGAAGTTCGTAATCCGCGAGCGGATATTTCGTACCTGTCTTTTCGTCGGTAATAACCGCAAACGGCGTAACTTCCGAACCTGTACCAGCCGTGGTAGCGACTGCGATAAACGTAGCCTTGTCGCCCATGTGCGGGAAGGTGTATACTCTCTTTCTTATATCCATAAATCTCATAGCGAGATCCTGGAAGTCGATTTCGGGATGTTCGTAAAGTACCCACATGATCTTACCTGCGTCCATAGCGGAACCGCCGCCGACTGCAATAATAACATCAGGTTCGAATTCCTTCATGGCCTTAGCGCCTTCAATAGCGCAACCGAGCGTAGGATCGGGAGCAACGTTGAAGAACGTCGTATGTCTGATGTTCATTTCGTCAAGTCTGTCGGTAATAGCCTTTGTGAATCCGCTCTGATAAAGGAATCCATCGGTTACGATAAACGCTTTTTTCTTACCCATAACGTCTTTGAGTTCTCTCAAAGCGACGCCAAGACAGCCTTTCTTGAAATAAACCTTTTCCGGGGTTCTGAACCACAACATATTTTCTCTCCTTTCCGCTACCGTTTTAATATTGATAAGATGTTTTACGCCTACGTTTTCGCTTACGCTGTTGCCGCCCCAACTTCCGCAACCGAGCGTGAGCGACGGAGCGAGTTTGAAGTTGTAAAGGTCTCCAATACCGCCTTGCGAAGACGGAGTATTGATAAGGATACGGCAAGTACGCATTCTGTTGGAGAATTTCTCGATTTTTTCTTTACCGGTTTCGGTATTTACGTAAAGCGAAGAAGTGTGTCCCAAGCCGCCGTCGTCTATCAACTTGCTAGCCTTATCAAGAGCGTCGTCAAAGTTCTTAGCGCAATACATAGCAAGTACGGGAGAAAGTTTTTCGTGAGCAAATTCTTCGCTCAACTCAACGCTTTCCACTTCGCCGATAAGCACTTTTGCTTCTTCCGGCACTTCAAATCCTGCCATCTTAGCGATCACGCATGCAGGTTGACCTACTATCTTAGCGTTGAGCGCGCCGTTGATAAGAATTGTCTTTCTTACCTTTTTAGTCTGTTCGGGACTAAGGAAATACGCCCCCCTTTTGATCATTTCATCTTTGAATTCATTATATACTTTTTCAAGTACGATTGCAGATTGCTCGGAAGCGCAGATCATACCGTTGTCAAAAGTCTTAGAGTGAAGTATCGAAGACGCAGCCATTTTGATATCCGCGCTGTCATCTACGATTGCGGGAGTATTGCCCGCGCCTACGCCCACCGCAGGTTTTCCGGAAGAATACGCCGCTTTGACCATGCCCGGTCCGCCGGTAGCGAGAATAATATCCGCTTCTTTCATTATCATACCGGAAAGCGGAACTGACGGTTCGTCTATCCAACCGATGATGCCTTCAGGCGCGCCCGCTTTAACCGCCGCGTCAAGCACGACTTTTGCAGCCGCAATAGTGCTTTTCTTTGCTCTGGGATGCGGAGAAAAGATAAGTCCGTTACGCGTTTTCAAAGCGAGAAGAGATTTGAATATAGCCGTCGAAGTCGGGTTCGTTGTCGGAATGACTGCTGCGATAACGCCGATAGGCTCTGCAATTTTGGTTATACCGAAAGCCTCGTCTCTCTCGATCACTCCGCAGGTCTTGACGTCTTTATAGGTATTATAGATATACTCGGAAGCGTAATGGTTTTTGATTACCTTATCTTCCACAATACCCATACCCGTTTCTTCTACCGCCATTTTCGCGAGTGGGATTCTCTGCTGATTCGCAGCCATAGAC
>JAIEEW010000094.1 GCA_029067255.1 Clostridia bacterium
TCCGTGAAGTAATGGACGCTCTCGAAGTACAGGATGTCCTATTCCCTGTCGTTATGCCCAGAGAGATATGGGAACTTTCAGATAGATACAACACTATTGGAAGCGAGATGGTAAGATTTAAGGACAGAAACAGCCGAGATATGCTTTTGGGTATGACGCACGAAGAAGCGGCGGTACATCTTGCCAACCATATCGTAAGCAGTTATGCTCAACTTCCTTTTATGATTTATCAAATACAGACGAAGTTCCGCGACGAAGCGCGTTCGAGAGGCGGTCTTATCCGAGTAAGGGAGTTCACGATGAAAGACGCGTACTCTTTCCATGAAAACAAGGAAGATTTGGAAAAGTATTATTACAGAGTTTTTGACGCGTATTACAGAATTTTCAAGAGAATAGGTCTTAAGAGATTTATTGATATAAAATCCGATACCGGTATGATGGGCGGAAGCGTTGCGCACGAGTTTATGCTTTTGACGGAAGTAGGCGAAGACAGTATCGTACTTTGCAACGATTGCGATTACAGAGCGAATATGGAAGTCGCGGATTGTAAGTTGGAGACGCCAAACGCTGACGAGCAGCCTTTGACGCTTATAGATACCGGCGACGACAAGACTATCGACGAAGTATGTTCTAGACTGAACGCTAAAAAGGAATTGTCATGTAAAGCGGTCGTATTTGCCGTTAAGGGCAACAGCGAAGAAGTAGTAATTGCGTTTATAAGAGGCGATCTTGAAGTCAACGAGGCAAAACTCAAAAAGGTACTCGGCAAAGATATAGTTCCATACGACGGCGGAGTAAGCGACGTTATCGCGTGCGGAAATATAGGCCCTTACAATTTGGACAAGAGCGTGATCGCAGTATACGATAGATCTTTGCAAAATATCTCTTCGCTAGTAATAGGCGCAAACAAGGCGAATTATCATTATCTAGGTTTTAATTTCAAAAGAGATTTGCCTACTGCGAAATTTGACGATATAGCCAAAGTCAAAGAAGGCGCGAAGTGTCCCGTTTGCGGCGGAACTCTGAGAGTGGAAAACGGTATAGAGATAGGCAATATATTCCAGTTGGGTACCAAATACACTAAGTCTATGGATATGACGGTACACGACGCGGACGGCGGAGAGTTCAATCCTATAATGGGTTGTTACGGTATAGGCGTTGGAAGAGCGATTGCTTCGGTTGCTCAGGAATCAAGCGACGACAAGGGGCTTATACTCCCTATGTCTATCGCTCCGTGGCAAGTCCATATTTGTCCGCTAAGACTTGACGATAAAAACGTCGAAGAAAAAGCGTACGGTTTGTATGAAAACCTTACGAAAGCGGGAGTAGAAGTTCTTTTTGACGACAGAAGCGTAGGCGCGGGAGTTAAGTTCAACGACGCGGATCTTATGGGTATGCCGATAAGAGTTGTAGTATCGCCCAAAAGTTTGGCGACTAGTGAAGTTGAAATTTCCGTTCGCGCAACCGGAGCATGCGAAAAAATCGCTTGCGAAAATGCAGTTGACAGGATTAAGGCTATTATTCAGGAACAATTGGACGCGCTCAACGCTTGAAATATTACACACATTTGACATGATAAGACGCGAGCCTAAATTGACTTGCGTCTTATTTCAATGTTAAAATACTTTTATGAAAAAATGCCCGAAATGCGGAAAAGCGATAGACGATGAGATGGTTATCTGTCCGTCCTGCGGAGAAAGATTGCAAGATTCTAAATTGCAAAATACAGAATTTATCAGCATACATCTTATAAGATGGCTGCTGTTGATTTCGATTATTATACCCGTAGTCGGCTTTATTATTTCTCTTTCTTTGAAGAACAAATATCCTTTGGTATCAAAGATGATCACAAAATTTTCCACGTTCGGCGTAGCGCTATTGGCAATGTTGTTTCTTTTGGGGGCAATTTGTTATATCGCAATGACGCTGTCGGGCGTATCTTTCTTGTAATCAGGCATAAAACTTCTATCATTGCCTAATTCAAATCAAAAAAATAACGACTTCCAAAAAAAGTACACTTTATTTGGAAGTCGATTTTTATGTGATTTCAGTTGTTTTTTATGCGTAAATTATAGCATTTATAAGTAAAATTAGCAAGTGTTTTCGGTCAGGAAAAGTGTACTTTTCCTGACCGATTTTATGAGATATGGGTTGATTAAAAACATAGGGGGACAATGTATGAAAAAGAAAACGTTCGTATTTTTATCAATCATGACGATAATTTGCGTATTTTTTGTTTTTGCGGCGTGCAAAAGCCACGAGCATTCTTATTCAGACGAGTGGTCAAGCGATGACGAAAGCCATTGGCATGCTACTACTTGCGGACACGACGCGGTAAAAGATAAGTCAGCACATAATTGGGACGACGGGGAGATAACGCAACCCGCTTCCTGCGAAGATAAAGGTGTTAAGACCTATACTTGTAAGACGTGCGGCGCGTCTAAGACGGAAAGCGTATCCGAGACAGATCATAAATTTTCAAGCGAATGGTCGTCAGATATTACGTATCATTGGCATGCGGCTATCTGCGGACATGCCGTTGAAAAAGATAAGGAAAAGCACGTCTACGAAGGGGACAGCGAAGTATGCGGAGTATGCGATTACGAAAGTTCTAAGGGACTGGTGTATGCGATTAATGAAGATAACGCGTCTTACGTCGTAACCGGATTGAAAGAAGGAAACGTCAACGCTCAAATCGTAATACCTACCGAGTATAAAGGTTTGCCTGTAACGGGCGTGGGAGTTTCTGCGTTCGAGCGTTGCGACGCGTTGATAAGCGTTGAAATTCCCAACAGCGTAAAGGAGATCGCAAACTACGCGTTTAGAGAATGCTCGGGACTGAAAAGTATTAGTATTCCTAGCAGCGTAATTAGAATCGGTACGGACGCTTTTGCGGATTGCGGCGATCTTGCGATTGTAGAATTATCTTCAGGACTAACTACTATCGGTACGATGGCGTTTAGAAACTGCAACAGTCTTAAAGATATAAACATACCCGAAAGCGTAACGTTTTTCGGTTCGTCTGCTTTCGAGAGTTGCGTAAATTTGGAAGTAATAACGGTAGACGAAAATAACATTAAATACAAAGGCGAAGGGAATTGCGTTATCGAAAAAGAAACGAATAAGTTGATAGCGGGTTGCAAAACCAGCGTGATACCTAATTGGGTAACGGAAATAGCGCCCAACGCTTTTCACGGAAGCGGATTAAAAAATATAGAGATCCCCGCAAGCGTTACGTCTATCGGCAACGCCGCTTTTGAAAACTGCGTAGATCTTGTCAGTGTGAAAATACCTATCAGCGTAGTCTATATAGGAACTATTGCGTTTGCAAAATGCAATTCGGCAATATTCTATTGCGAAGCGTCAAGTAAGCCGAGCGGTTGGGATACGAGATGGAAACCCGACGCAAACAGCGTAGAATGGGGATGTAACAACGTAAAGACGAACGCTCAATACGATTACGTAATAGGAAACAATAAAGCGTACTTAACAAATTATAAAGGCTCCGCAAAAGACGTTGAAATTCCCGCCGCTATAGACGGTTATGAAGTGATTTCGATAGGTACGACGTTTGGCGGTAAGGACGTAACTAGCGTTAAGATCCCAGCCGCAATAAAGGAAATTGCGGATTACGCTTTTGGAAAATGCAGTTCGTTGACGAGCGTAACTTTCAAGGGGAATTCCAAACTAACTTACATAGGCGTATCCGCATTCAAAGATTGCAGTAATTTAACGAGTTTCGATATACCCAACGGCGTTACTGCTATAGGTAATTCCGCGTTTGAAAATTGCAGTAAATTGCAAAGCGTAAGCATACCGAATACCGTAATATCTATTTCAAATTACGCTTTTTATAAATGTAGCGCGCTGACAAGTATAACTATTCCGGCAAGCGTGGTAGATATAGGCAAGACCGCTTTTAAGTTATGTACTAATTTGGAGAGCATGAAAGTAAGTGAAAACAACAAGATATATAAAGGCGAAGGCAACTGCATAATAGAAAGAGCAAGCGGAATATTGCTTTTCGGCTGTAAAGGAAGTATTATACCCGCGAACGTAACTATTATCGAAAACGAAGCGTTTTCCGGTTGCAACGGGTTGACAAAAATCAACATACCCAACGGAGTAACGACTATCGGCGAGTATGCGTTTGAAGGTTGCGTGGGTTTGACGAGTCTGGTAATCCCATCAAGTGTAATGATCGTAAAAAACGGCGCGTTTTCAGGATGTTCAAATCTGACAAGCGTTGATATTCAAAGCAATCTGACGAGCATAGGAAATCGTATGTTCCAAAACTGTACCGCGTTGACGGAAATAGAAATTCCCGACAGCGTAAGTCTTATTGACTATTCCGCCTTTGATGGTTGCGAAAAGTTGACGACCGTAGTCTTGTCCGCAAACGTAACGACAATAGGGCAAAACGCATTCTCGGGGTGCTCCGCGTTGAAGGACTTTGTTATACCGTCAAGCGTAGAAAGTATAGGAGCCGCGGCGTTTTCGGGATGTACCGCTAACAATTTCGTGATACCGGCAAGCGTAAAGATAATCGGCGCAAACGCATTCGGACCTAAATATCCTTTCGGTACGAAACTGAAAGTTTATTGCGAAGCGGAAAGTCAGCCTAGCGGATGGGACAGCAAATGGTTTAAACACTGCGACGTAGTCTGGGGATATGTCGCCGACTAAAAAATAATCATGAAAAAATCGCCCGAGTTTTATACGCGGGCGATTTTATAT
>JAIEEW010000095.1 GCA_029067255.1 Clostridia bacterium
GATGAACGATCCCGACGTATTTTTGCTTCGCGACGACAATATAGGCATGACTTTTGAACAAAGAAAAATGCTTGCAAAAATAAATTCGACTTTCGGCAGTCTGCTATTCATCTCAGACGACGTAAGCAAATATAACGAAGAGCAGAAGAAAACGTTGAAAGAAACTTTTGAAAAAAAGGATATAAAAATACTGTCCGCTCAATTCCAAGAAAAAGACGTAATAACGGCGGAATATCTGGAAAACGGCGAGCGCAAGACGTTGCGTTTCAACGTCCGTACCGGAGAAAACAAAAGCGTTTGACGTGTATTGATAGAATTATCGCAATAAAGAGCAGGCTGTCCGCTTGCTCTTTGTTTTATATTCATATTATTACCTGTCGGCGAAAAATAGGTGAAAAAATCGACAAATAGCGAAAATTTCTAAGAAAAGTATACATTTCCTGACCAAAACATCTTGAATTCGACAATGCTTTATTGTATAATTATTTTGTGGAAATATAGCAAAAACTAGTAAAATATAGGGAAATTATCTCAGTCGGGATAAGTATACCTTTCTTGACCGAGCGTAATTCAGCGCATTAAAACACGATTATTTTTGCGTAGATATTTTAGATTTATGCCGTATGTGTTAATTATAGCATATTTGAAATATACTATTGTTATAAAGACGGGTAAATAAAACAGGAAAAGGAAACATATGCACATTTTGGGCGCAGTTTGTAGCAAAAGGAGAGGGATATGAGAGCGTTGATCATAGAAGATGACAAGCCGTTGTCCGATGCGCTTTGCCGTATGCTCGGAAGTATTGCCGAGACGGAAGCGGTATACGACGGCGAAAGCGGACTTAATAAAATCCTTACGGAAGAATACGACATTGTTATTCTCGATATAATGTTGCCTAAAATGAACGGCGAAGAAGTTTTGAGAGGAGCGCGTAGGCGCAAACTAACGCCGATAATAATTTTGTCCGCTATCGGAATGCTTGAACGCAAAGTGGAATTTCTAAATCTCGGCGCGGACGATTATATGGTCAAACCGTTTTTGAGAGAAGAATTGTTGGCGCGCGTTCAGGCGACTATGCGCAGATGCCATAGAGATTTCGGAGCGTTGAGATATAGGTTGGGAGATTTGAATATAGATTACAAGAGCAAGATGGTGCAGTACAAAGATAAACCCCTGCCTATCAACGGGAAAATGTACGACGTGTTGGAAACTCTGGTGAAGAACAAAGAAATAACGGTTACTAAACAGCAGTTGTTTGACAGCGTATGCGGATTTTACAGCGAAACCATTCAGTCGGTAATAGAAGTTTACGTTTACAGACTGCGTAAGATTTTGACGGAAATAGGAATGAGCGATTGTTTGCAGACAATAAAGACGGTAGGTTACCGTTGGACGGAAAGCGGTGTTTCCGCCGACGTTGAAAAGGAGATGAAATGAACAGGCAGATCATAACGACGAAAAGTTGGCAACGCAGAGCCTGGATAGCAGGACTGGTAACTTTTGCGGTGTTGCTGATTTTGGGGATAGGTCTTGTGTATCAAGCGATGCATAGCGGTACGGCAAGCGCGCAAAGCGAAATGAAAAAGTATGCAGATCAACTCAAAGAATCGCCTTTATCGTCGTTGGAAGAACTTGTTGATAAGGACGGAGATAACAACGCTATTTTGTACAGGGAAAATATCGACGTAATAATTTACAGACGCCGAGCGGACAATACCGCCGGCTATTATACGGCAAATAATTATCTTGCCGAGCATATGACGGAATTGCCTGACGTATTTGATAAAACGGTTAATGAAAAAATAGGCGATTACGATTACAAAACTTATACGTTCGTATACAGCGAAGGAGTATACGTAAAACTTCTTATGAATTCCGATTTGCTTACTTATTACGATTCCGTAGGCAATTTTATATGGTTTTTTCCGGTGGCGCTCGTTTTGACAATGGGCATATATACGGCTTTCGCTTTTCTTATGGGACGGCCTGTAGTAAGAGCGATAAAACAGCAAAAAGATTTCATACACGAGATACGCACTCCGCTTACGGTGATACGCGGAAATATGGAAAACATACTTGCCGCGCCCGATTGTTCCGTAGCGCAGGTTAGCGATCTTTTGGAAAACACGATACGCGAAGCGGAGCATATTAACTCGCTTTCGCAGGATCTTATGCGAAGCGTATCCACTCCGTCAGTCAATAAAATAAAGAATTCCGACGCGGGCGAAATAGTGTCCGACGTGCTGGAAATATACAGCGAGATCATCGGCGAGTCCAACCGTACGTTAATAGCGAACGTCCGTTCCGCGTCGGTCAATATGGACTCGGAGAAGTTGAAGCAGTTGTTGATAATACTTTTGGAAAACGCTGTAAAATACACTCGCGACGGAGATAAGATTAAAGTTTCCTTGAAGAAAGTCGACAACGCTTACGCGCTCAGCGTGGCGGATACGGGTATCGGTATCGCGGACGGCGAAGAAGAAAAGATTTTCGACAGATTTTATAGAAGCGAAAATGCAAAAAATCAGCAGGGAAGCGGATTGGGACTGGCTATCGCGCGTACGATCGTTGAAGAAGTTGGCGGAAAAATCTACGCTACTCACAATATGCCATGCGGTATAGTTATTACGGCTATTCTGCCGGAGCGGGGGTAAAACATGCGCGGCAGACGTTCTCTTTTTGCGATAGCGTTGATAGTTTTACTGGCAAGCGTTTTGCTTGTCGGCTGCGACGGTTCGTATAAAAATAAAGAGACCTTGCCTTTGAAGCCGTGGCAGGATTATCTTGCCGAAGTGTCGTCGGCAATAGACAGACAGTATATAAGTATTTCGACAAAGAGACAGGTTGCGTTTGGTATAGATCTTGAAGCGGTCGAAGATGATTCAGGAGATAAATACGAGTGTTCGCTCGCGCTCAATCTCAATCTCGGAGAAAGACAGGGGCAGCAAGGCTCGCTTCGCGTTACGCGGGTAAGAAACACAGAAAGGAAAGTTTTGCTGGATATTTTCAACGCTGATGAAATACTGTATTGGAGTCTGTGGCAAGAAGATAGCGGAGTATATGACAGAGTGGTATTCGATCATGCTCCGTTGTTGTATACGTTGAGTCAAGCCGTCGGCTTGCTTGGCGACGGAGTGGATTATACTACGCCCGGCGCGTTGTTTGAGTCTATCGGCGGAGTGTTTTTTACTGACGGAACGGTAAACGACAGCGAACGTACTGAGTTTGCGTTCGATTTCGATTTGAAAAAAGGTTTGGATTCTGCTTTTGCGAGAGAAGCGTTTGGAAAATTGCCCGAGATATTGCAAAAATTGTTTTTCTCTGTTGCCAAAGTGGAAAATTATGAAGATTTGCTCTTTGAAACGCCTTCTTTGAAAGGCGTGGTCAACATTATTACTAAAGACGGATTGATAGATAAAATATACTGCGAAGAGTTGAATTATTTCGATTCGAGAAACAATACCCAGCGCGCTTTAAGAGTAAACATACCCCAAATCACCGTCAAAAACGGTTCGATCGATTTGACTGAATTTCAGCCCGACGATTCGCTGTACGTTGCAGGAAGGCTGACCGACGTAACTTCAGGCGGGAAAGTCGTATTGCAAAACGGGGCGACGGGAAAAAGCGAAATGGAATACGATTATGAGTTCAAAGCAAAAATAGACGTACTCGACTTGCTTGCTTCAGGGGGAGATCTCAACGCGTTGGAAGAAGACAACTTTTTCCATTTCAGAATAACACATAAATGCGACGGGGATTGCGGCGCGTTCTGCGACGACAAATATGACAAGGCTAAAGGCGCGGTTTTGGACGTTGCGTTTTCTCCTGAAGATTTTGGTAGTTATAATATCTATATCAGCGTAGCAGCGCGAGCGTTTTTAGGCAGTAGGACGGTATCGGAGTGGACGGGATTGGAAAGCGTGATAAGAAATCAGATACCGGAATACTTGCTTGCTGTGATTTCTCCAGATACGTTCGGCAGGCAGACTTTTTCCGACGTCGCGGGATATGACGGCGCAAGCGAAAAAACGCTTTTGGAAGAAATTTTGATCGCTTTGGTTTACGACGATTCATCACTGTATATTCCTATCGAAAAGATGCTTGGCATTGTAGGCGCGGAAGGCGATATGGCAAATAAAATAATGAGTATTTTTAACGGCGATGGATATTCCGTAGATACGGTAAAATTGCAGCAGACTTATCTTAGATGGGACGTTAAAAAATACGACGTCAAACGTAGCGCGATACATTTGTACGGTTACGACGTCGCAGGTACGAAACAGTACACTATGGGATTGATGAATAGAGATCCCGCTATTAATTACAGTTATTACGGTGAAAATTTAATAGTCGACGACGGAGAAGTCAAAGTAGTCGGTATTTTCAACGACCTTTACGAGAGCGGCGTATTATTTGACTCGAAAACTCCCATATGCGGTTCTGAAACTGACGATATAATCGGCTCGTACGTAAAAGCGCAAGGCGAAGATATATACGGAGAAAAATTTGATTGCGAATTATATATCACGGGTCATTCGCAAATAGATCCCTTACAAAAGGGGTGGCAGGAGATTCAACTGTACTGTAT
>JAIEEW010000096.1 GCA_029067255.1 Clostridia bacterium
GTCTATACATCCATAGGCTTTTGTTCGTTTACTTCGCATATCAAAGTCGTAGCGTATTGTGTTTTAGCCAACGGCGCGAGTATTTTTCTATAAGCGACAAGCATTGCCGTAAGACAGTAAGTCGAACCTATTACCCAACTTGCCGTCGGCGCCCAAAACATACCTTCCAACCCCCAAAAATGTTCAAAAAGATATGACAGTCCGATTCTGAAAACGATTGAAATAAAAGTAGATACCACAAACGTTTTTAGCATACCTATACCCTTGAACACCGCTTGACTTTGCACTATAATACACATTAGCATATATCCGCATCCTATGTCGACAAGATAGCCTTTGCCCGCGGATATTACTTCCGCGTCGCTATCAAAAAGTTTTACCATACTCTCTGCGAAAAATACCGTTACAAGCGTAGACAAAACCCCAACTATCGCGACAACCAACCAACTTGCTTTGTACCCTTTTGCAACTCTGGAATACTTCTTTGCGCCCATATTCTGAGCGGTATACGTCGTCAACGCGTTGGTATACCCTCTCATAGGCGTTTGCAAAAGCGCGTCAAGTCTACTGCCCGAATTGACTCCTGCAACCACGTTTTCGGGATAAGTGTTGACAAGTCCCTGTATCGCTATTCTGCCGACATATACGAATACTTGCTGAATAGACATAGACAGCGAGTATGAAGTGATCTCCCATACAATTTTTCCGTCGACCTTTAAGTCTTTGCGATTTAGTCTGAGCATGGAAAATTTCTTACCGGTATAGATTACGCACAGTACGCTTGAAAGCATTTGAGCCAACACCGTTGCAAGCGCAGTGCCTTCTATGCCCCATTTGAAAACGACGACAAACAAAACGTCTAGTATTCCGTTGATAATTACCGATACGAAAAGAAAAATGAGCGGCGTATAACTGTCGCCTATCGCTCGCACCGCAAAGCAGTAAAAATTATACAGATATGTAAAGATAGCGCCCGCGAATACTATTTTCAGATAGTTGTCCGCTCCTCCGATCAGGCTATCCTGCGTGTTTAGAAGTTTGAGAAACGGGCGGGAAAGTCCTACGCTCAATGCAGAAAGAACAAGCGTAAAGCCGGCGCCTATGACAAGAGCCGTTCCCATCACCTTTTTAAGCGCTTCGTAATCCTTCTCGCCGAAATACCTTGACATAATTACTCCGCTGCCCATAGCGAAACCTATCAGCAGAAATATCACAATATTCATTATAGGACCTGCCGAACCGAGCGACGCGAGCGCTGTCGTCCCTATAAATCTGCCGGCAATGATGCTGTCGACAGCGTTGTAAAGTTGTTGACAGAAATCACCAATGATCAAAGGTACGGAAAAACTCAATATCGCCTTGAACGGACTGTGCGTCAATAGCGGCGATTTAACCTGCGCGTTCATAAACTCTCCTTCTTCCTATAATATACGCTCTCTTTTTGTTTTTGGCAATTAAACGAACGCTAAGCATAATAAAAATACGCCCGAAACTTCACGCTTCGGACGTATTGCTTTTGCATTTTAAGATTATTATCTGATCATATTGTTTATAGACGATACCAAAGCCTTTACGCTCGCTTCAATAATATCGTTGTGGATTCCCACTCCCCAGTACTTTTCGCCTTTAGAGTCTTCTATGCAAACGTACGCTACCGCTTGCGAACTTGACGTCTTTGAAAGCGCGTGTTCTTGATACTCAACGATATGATACTCTCTGGGGATCGCTTTCTTTATCGCGTTGCTTACCGCGTCGAGTCTGCCGTTGCCTTGCGCGTCTACGGTAGACTTTGCTCCGTTATATTCAATCGTAACAGACGTTTGAATTCCGTTGATCTGCTTATAGTGATGCTCGACTATGACAAGCGGATTTGCTATGTTTACGTATCTGTCTTCAAATACTTTGTATACTTCTTGCGGCTGCAATTCCTTGTGCGCGTGATCGGATACGCTCTTGACTGCATAGCCGAAGTTTTCTCTCATCTTTTGCGGAATTACTATTCCGTAACGCTGTTCCATAAGATAGCCGATTCCGCCTTTACCCGACTGCGAATTGATACGGATAACGTCGCCTTCGTACTCTCTGCCAACGTCTTTGGGATCTATCGGAAGATAAGGCACGCTCCAATGCTCGGGCGACTTTTCTTCTCTCCACTTCATACCTTTCGCTATAGCGTCTTGATGCGATCCCGAGAAAGCGGCAAACACCAATCTTCCCGAATACGGTTGTCTTTCATTGACTTTCATACCTGTTACTTTTTCGTATTCCGCTACGGTTTCGAGTATATTTGTGAAATCAAGATGCGGATCGACGCCGTGCGAATACATATTGAGCGCAAGCGTGATAATGTCCACGTTACCGGTACGTTCGCCGTTGCCGAACAAAGTTCCTTCAATTCTGTCTCCGCCAGCAAGAAGTCCGAGTTCGCTGTCGGCAATCGCGCATCCCCTGTCGTTGTGCGGGTGAAGAGAAATTATAAGGTTTTCTCTGTTTATCAACGACTTGCACATAAATTCGACTTGACTTGCGTAAACGTGCGGCATAGACATAGACACAGTTACCGGAAGATTGATTATCACCTTCCTATCGGGCGTCGGTTTCCATATTTTAATGACTTCGTTGCATATATCTCTCGCAAATTCCATTTCCGTACCCGTAAAAGATTCGGGCGAATATTCGAAGATAAACTCGCCGTCGGTCTTTTTTGCGTACTCGTTGAAAAGCCTTGCTCCAAACTTTGCGATCTCTATTATCTCTTCGTTGGATTTTCTGAATACCTGCTGTCTTTGAGCGACGGAAGTGGAGTTGTAAAGATGAACTATCGCTCTCTTAACTCCGCGCAACGCTTCAAACGTCTTTGCGATAATATGCTCTCTCGACTGCGTCAGCACCTGTATCGTAACGTCGTCTGGGATAAGGTCGCGCTCAATAAGCGCGCGCAGAAAATCGTACTCCGTTTCGCTTGCGGCGGGAAATCCCACTTCTATCTCCTTGAATCCCAACTTGCATAGGTAAGTGAAAAACTCCAACTTCTGTTCCAAACTCATTGGGATAACCAACGCTTGATTACCGTCGCGAAGGTCAACGCTACACCACGTCGGCGCTTTGTCGACATATTCTCTTTTGACCCAATCGTTGCACTCGAAAGGCGGCATATAATATCCCCTTGCGTACTTTTCTACGTTTTTCATAACCTACTCCTTTTGTTGATTTATTCTTGACGGATTATTAAAAAATATCCGACCTTTTGTATAAATAAAAACGTCCCTTGCAAAATGCAAGAGACGAATATATCCGCGGTACCACTCTTTTTCGTATCTACGGCAATCACCGATTTACGATACCTCAACGCTATAACGGGCTTACCCGACGCTTTCTTACGATTTCTCTCGGAAAGGTAACTCAAAGGCGAGTTGGCTTCTTTCTCCCGTTGTCTTGCACCAACCGACAACTCTCTGCAAGGATTTTGAAAGTTAATATTCCTTATCGCAGTCTTTATATAATTAAGTTGTATATAGTTTACAATGCTTTTACCGCTTTGTCAAGCATATTTATCATTTGTCAAATAAAAACATTCTCAATCTTCTCCCAAATTAGGAAAAAACAAATTGAATCCATCTGCAATTAAACATGCAAACCATGCGTTTTCCCCAAATTCTAAATCGCAAAAATAATTTGGCGACATATCTTCGTCCAATACGGGATAACCGTCGTCGCTTGTCAGTTTCAAATTTGTAAACGCAACTACATAACATCCTAAATCGCAAGACTTCAAATATTTGTATACCCTATTTATTTTTACAGAGCAAATTCTTGCAGTAGATTTCGCGTTTACTTTACAAGTATAATCTCCCCAAATATCCTGACTTCCCGTATCTAAACCGTCAGAAATATCTGCGCTAAGATTTTCAGGGGCAATTTTGACATTCTCTTCGACAGTTTCGAGATAGAACTCTCCGCCGTACAACGTGAGCAAATCAAAAGATTCTATACCGTATCCTTCTTGCAACGATATAGATATATTGTAATTTATATGATAATTGTCATACAACGTATCTTCCGTAGACTTTCTTTCAATAGACGTTTCCGCCAATACCGTGCCTACGTAAATATTTTCGTCTGACTCGCCTTTTGCGTATAGTCTTATAAAGTACGGCTGATACTTTTCGGTCGTTTCAAATTCATTTATTTTCGACTTATAGTTTAGCACCGTTTCGTCGTAAAAGATGTCATTGATATCGAATTCTTGCTCATACAACGCTTCGACAACGCAGATCGGAGCAATTAAGATCTTGCCGCTTTCTTCGTCAACTCCAAGATATTTCGAAACTATCGACTGCGGCAATACCATATCCAAATCGGACGAATCCGTTATCAAAACAGTACGCGCATTATCTTTACAAAACTCATCAATAACTTCAAGATTGCGATATACAAAATTCTCCGACGCAATTATCCCGTCTTTCTTTTCTATATCTTTATAAGTGATGTCGGAAGAATCATCAGTAAATTCCGCTATGTCCTTTTTCTCCCCGTTGGGTCCACACGCGCAAAAACAACACAATGACAAAATAGCAAACGCAATCAATAATAC
>JAIEEW010000097.1 GCA_029067255.1 Clostridia bacterium
TTATAACCCCGTCTTCTTCGTCAATTTCACTTAATTCGGCGACAAATGTAAAATCTTTGTTGTTGAAAGTTACTTCAAAAGTATCATTAGAACTCCACGACTCCAACGCCACTTCTTTTCCGTCGTTGAAATACTTCCAAACAATATTGATTTCCTTTATCTCGATCTCCTTGTCGGTAATACTGAATTTCTTTTCCGTAATTCCGCTGAGAGTATAGTTTTTGCCGTCTTCCGTATTTTCAAGCGTTACGGACAAAGTATATTTTTCCGTCTTACTCGTCAATTTGGGAATTGTAATATTAGTTTTTTTGCTATTTTCGCCGTCCGCAACTATTTTGTTAGCGTCAATAGACGTTCCGTCCAAACTTGCCTTGTACGTCAAATTGTCTTCGTCGCTCTTCCTATTGTCCATAATACTTACGACTTTTTCGATTCCGCTATTCCACGACCACTCGCCGACAGGATCAAAAGATATGCTCAACTGCGCTTTGCCGATCTCTACCGTCAAAGTATACGAGTCTATGCTGTCAGTTCCCTTCCACTTTGTTGCTTCTCCGTTATCTTTCAAAGAAACCGTAACAACGTATGTCTTCGCGTCCTTCGCCATGAGTTTCCCGTTGGAATACGTCATTCCGCTGCCGGCAGGCGGCGTAATAGTAACGTCTTCGCTCATATCCGACAAAGCGATTTCCTGCGCTGCTCCGGTATAAGTCAATTCAGCATTGGACGTCAACGAAGGTTTTGAAACTTCCTTCTTGCCGACTTCAAAGTCATGAGTGTACGTATCATCCAACTCGTAATTGCATTCGTTTGTAATTTTTACCGTCGCTCTGTAGCAACCTATGTCTGTCGGATACGTGTCGGAATTATACCCCTTTCCATCCGTACTAGTATAGGAAAAGCCTAGCGTCGGGGCTCGCTCAGCCGTATCGCCGCTATATACCGCGCCAGGCTTTGCGGCAACGCTCAATCCGTTTTCAGTGGATATGTCCACTCCTATCTTCTTTTTTGTTATCTTGAACTTAAAATATCTTTCAGTTTCGCTTTCTCCATTGCTTTCGTCAGGCGTTCCCGCAAAGACGTCGTCATCGTTGGTAATACTTACTTTTACTTGGTATTCGCCCGCGTCTTTCATTTCGTCGGGATAAGTCAACGTCATTTTTTCGCTGTCATACCACGTCTTTTGAGCAGTCGCAATATCCGCCAAAGTTAGTTCCTGACCGGTATAGGCCGTTTCAACCCCCGTTGGCGCAGGTAATTTCAAAGATTTTTGAGTTATCTCGGCAGTAACCGCAATCGTAGCGCGCATTGAAGAAGCGTACGAATCCGCGTGAGTGATCATACCGTAATAACCGAAATTTTGTATAAAATTTTTATCTTCTTTGGAATTATTTGTATGAGTTTCTTTAAACGTATAGGATTTTGAAACGGTTTTATTGCCCGTACTAGTATTTAAATATTGATCGCTTAGCCAATAATCGTTTACGTCAGACTTACTTGTTGTAAATTTCAAATCTTCGCCCCTAAGAGTATATAGATTTTCCGCATTTACATAGACGTCTTTACTTATCTCTTGACTTCCGTAATCGTAGAGTTTTGCATAAGCGTTTGCCGTTCCGCTTTTTACAACTTTGGTTATAGAATAAGTAATAGTATACGTTACGCTATACTCGATATGCGCAGGCACTACTAATAGAGTATAAAAATCAAGATACGCATTTTTACTGTTTTTAGTACCGTCTGTCGTATTTGTATTCGTATTCATAGTAAGCGTATTTTTCTCTATTTCAAATTCAGCGCTTATTTCCGAATCTGACGGAAGCATTGACAATTCAGAGTACATTATCGGATTCTTCTCCGCTTTTGCCAAAGTATAATGCTTTGCCGAAGCCAACTGGATCGTAGGACTATTCAATTTCGGCAGTTCGTCCGCCAGAAGAACTACGCTATCGCCGCGATCTGTATTCGCTTGTTTCAATACAAATTTATTCAAAGTCAAAAAATACGTTACGCTTGCCGTGATAAAGCATAATATCAATAATGCTATCAAAACAAAATGTCCGCTTGATTTTCTTTTCCTTATATTCATTTCTACCCCATTTTGTATACAGTCAGGAAAGGTGTACTTTTCCTGACCCCGAGATATTGCCAAATGATTTTCATTATTGTATACTTATAGTGAAAAATTGCCCGATTTTTGAGCAATTTTCAAGTAAAACATTAAGTCAGGAAAAGTACACTTTTTTT
>JAIEEW010000098.1 GCA_029067255.1 Clostridia bacterium
AAAATATTTTGAACTTTTTATATTGATTCTATATTAGACTAGATTCTTCGACTGCGCTCAGAATGACGGTTGGGTACACAAACTTTGTTGAATCTTCCGTCATTTCGACCGTAGTGGAAAAATCCCCCCGACCAGTCGCGAAATCTATGATTTCGGTCGTACTTCTATACTGATTGTTATTAGACTAGATATTTCGACTTCGCTTACGCTCCGCTCAATATGACGGTTGGGAAAGCAATTCTTTGTACTAGCAATTTTAATATAGAGATAATTTGATGTCAAAAACCCGTTCAGCGGTAAAAGAAAAAGTCAAAAAAACATAAATAACATCAAGTTCGGCGGGAAGGGGAATTTGCACTTAGTAAAAAAACGGATTTTTTATTAAGACAATATAAAAAGCGACTCCCAGAAATTATATTATTCACAACTCAGTTTGGCGGATAAGGGAAAAGTCAAAAAAGAAAGCGGAAGATTTTTTGTCAAGGTAATACAAGAAAAAGTCCCCCGTACTTGCTGTACGTTGGGACCTTTTTATTGTATTGGATTGGCGAAAAAGATGCCTTTTACTTTTGGCTTTTCCCTTATCCGCCAAACACCCACTACAAACCGAGTATCATTGCGGTTTGATAGAGATTGTCGTCAAACTTACCTTTCTTTTTCAATGCTTCTTCAATATCTTCGTCGATAATCTTGTTGTCTTTTATGCCGACTACTCTACCGCCTTGATTCGCTATCAGCAAATCTACCGCTCTTACGGCGCATCTAGCAGAAAGCACGCGATCCGCCATCGTAGGCGCGCCGCCCCTTTGGATATATCCAAGCGTAGTCGTCTTTATCGAACCCGCTATACCGTTGGCTTGCAGTTGTTTTTTCAAATCTTCCGCTTTGCATACTCCTTCGGCTAGTACGATTATGTCCGAACTCTTTCCTATTCTTTGATTGAGATTGATTTTCTTTACGATTTGTTTGAGATCGAACGGGACTTCAGGCACAAGGATGATTTCCGCTCCGCCGCATATACCCGCATACAAAGCGATGTCGCCGCACTTTCTTCCCATAACTTCGATAATGCAAACTCTGTCGTGAGAAGTCATAGTATCGCGCAGATTATTTATTGCCGAAACTACCGTATTTACGCTGGTATCGAATCCCAAAGTGTAATCGGTATAAGCAAGGTCGTTGTCTATAGTACCGGGAATACCTATCGCTTTTACTCCAAACTTTTTATAAAGATCGAGCGCTCCCCTGAAACTGCCGTCGCCGCCTATAACGACAAGACCGTCGATACCGTACGCTTCCATATTGTCCACTGCCATCTGCATATACTTGTCTTCGACAAATTCCGGACATCTAGCGGTTTTGAGTATCGTTCCGCCTCTTTGAATAATATCGGAAACCGAACGCTTATTCATTTCTCTTATGTTGTTGTTGATAAGACCCGTATAACCTCTTTCGATACCGTACACGGTCATTCCGCTGTAGATAGCGTATCTGACTACTGCCCTAACGCATGCGTTCATGCCTGGAGCGTCGCCGCCGCTTGTTAAAACTCCTATTCTTTTCATACGTCCTCTTACGCGCGAGTCGCGCGATTTATAAATTTTCTTTTCCGCTATGTATTATATCAAATTAAATATTGCAAGGCTACAATTTTCGCGTAAAAAATTTATTTTACGACGATGTTACCCGCGCCCACGATAGCCTTTATCTGATTGACGAAATTCTCTTTGCTATTTACGCCTTTGAAATACTTCTGCGGTTTATCGCTGTCGTACATCTTGAAGATAACCGAATCGACTCCGGGAAAGAGTTCGATAACTTCCAAAACGTTTCTGTAAGTTATTCTGTCGTCTATCTTTATAAACACCTTTTTACCGCTTCCAACGACCGCTTCGCTTACCTTTTCTTCTTTCTGTTCGCTTTCGCTCTTATGCCAAGGCTGAATATCGAAAACGTTGAGATTGACTCTGCCGTTATTGCGTTTTATCGTTCCCTTTACTACCACAATATTGTCATTTACAAGCAAGTTTCTGTTACGCTCGTATGTCTTCGGGAAAAGCACGCCTTCCATTTCGCCGTACAGATCTTCGATAGTAGTATAAGCCATTATTCCGCCGCTCTTTGTCGTCTTTTTCTCGATTTTCGACAGCATACAACCGAAAATGACTTCCTTATTTTCATACTGCGCGAGTATTTGAAGGTCGTTTTCGTCAAGTTCGTCTTCGTCAAGATTCTTTGCAAAAAGGTCGGAAATCTTCGAAATATTAAAGTCAAACTTGTTGAACTCATCTCTGTATTCGTCAAGTGGGTGTCCGGTAACGTATACGTTGAGTACTTCTTTTTCCAACGCCAAAAACTGTTTGTCAGGATATTCTTTTAGATACGGCACGTTGTCCGCTGTGTCGTCCACGTCGTCTTCCAAAAGACCGAACAAACTCATCTGACCGTTCGCTTGCATTTTTTTATCATGCATACTCAAAAGAACTATAGATTCATAACTTGCGATAAGCGCCGCTCTGGTATGTCCGAAACAATCGAACGCGCCTGCTTTTATAAGACTTTCCAGCATCTTCTTATTGACTGTGCCTGCAGGAAGTCTTTTGAGAATATCTCCTATCGACTTATATTCGCCGTTTGCTCTTCTCTCTTCGACCAACGCCTGCATTGCCGCTTCGCCGACGTTTTTTATGCCGCCGAGACCAAAACGCAAACCGTCGTCGTTTTCAACAGTAAAGATTACGTCAGATTTATTGATATCCGGCGGATAGATCTTTTTGTCATAGTTTTTGACGTAAGCGAGATATTTGGCTATTTCGTCGGATTTGGTAATTCTGTTGTTGATTACCGCGGCAAAAAGTTCGAGCATATAATAGCGTTTGAGATACGCTGTCTGATACGTTAGCGTAGCGTAAGCGGCGGCGTGCGACTTATTGAACGCGTACTTGGCAAAGTCCGCCATATTGTCAAAAATCTTCTCCGCTTTTTCTATGGAAATTCCCCTATTTACCGCGCCTTCTACGGCGGGAGCGGCTTTTTCTATTACCAGTCCCATATCATTGCGTTTTTCTTCTTTAGCGGGACAGCCGTGAATAAAGACCGCCTTCTCGGCTTTCATTACGTCTTCTTTCTTTTTACCCATCGCGCGGCGCAAGTTGTCCGCTCTGCCCAACGTATATCCCGCGCAAGCCTGCACCGCTTGCATAACCTGTTCCTGATAAACGAAGAAACCGAACGTTACGTCAAGTATGCTTTCGAGTTGCGGCGCGTCGTACGCGATAAGTTCGGGATTTGCGCGCGCTTCAAGATAGTCGTCGATACAACTCATAGGACCTGGGCGATAAAGCGATATTCCCGCAATAACTTCTTCAAGATTTCGCGGTTGATACCTTTTCAAGAATCCTTTCATGCCCGCGCTTTCCAACTGGAACACGGCTTCGGTTTCGCCCGTGCCTATCAGTTTGTAAACTTCCGGATCGTCGTATCCCAACTCGTCGAAGTTTATATCAACGTCGTGATTCTGCTTGACGTATTTTAACGCTTTGTCTATATCGGTAAGAGTGGTAAGACCCAGAAAGTCCATTTTGAGCATACCCAACTCTTCGACTTCTTCCTTTTGGAATTGCGTAGTAATATCCGGACCGTTTCTCTGCAAAGGAACGTGGTCGCTTATGACTTCTTTACAAATAACAACGCCCGCAGCGTGTTTTGAACAGTTGCGCGGCAGCCCTTCGATTTTGAGCGCCATATCTATGACTTTATGCATCTCGGGATTGTTTTCGTAAATTTCGATTACTTCGGGATTTCTCAGTTTGAGATCGTCTTCTTTGGTACTGGGATCTCTGCCCAAAACCTTATCCAACGTAACTTTCGGCGCGTTGGGTATAAGTTTCGTTGTCGAGTTGACTATATCCAACGGAACGTTGTACACTCTCGCGACGTCCTTTATCGCGCCTTTTGCTTTCATCGTGCCTAGCGCAAGTATCTGACAAACCTTTTCTTTTCCGTACTTACGTATGACGTATTCTATTACTTCGCCGCGTCTATCCATACAGAAGTCTATATCGAAGTCGGGCGCGGAAACTCTTTCAGGGTTTAGGAAACGCTCAAAGAAGAGTTGGTATTTGAGCGGGTCTAAGTTGGTGATTCCAACAGCGTACGCTATGATCGAACCTACGCCGCTACCGCGTCCCGGTCCTACCGGAATACTCTGCGAACGCGCATAGTTGATAAAGTCCCAGACTATGAGATAATATTCGGCAAAACCCGTTCGGATAATTATACCCAACTCGTACTCCGCTCTTTCTCTTATCTCGTCGGTAATAGTATGGTATTTTTCTTCAAGACCTTTATAAGCGAGTTTACGCAAAAACTCTTCTGGCGTGGACCCGTCGTCGGGCGTATAAGGCGGATAAAGATCTTCTTTCTCTATCGTAATGTTGCATTTCTCCATTACTTCAACGGTGTTGGTTACCGCTTCGGGACACCAACTGAAAATCTCCATCATTTCTTCATAACTTTTGAGATAGAACTGGTCGTTGCCCATCTCCATACCGGTCGCGTCGTTGATAGTCTTACCGGTATTGATACGAACGAGAATGTCTTGAGCGACGTTGTCTTCGCGGTTGACGTAATGCACGTCGTTTGTCGCGACAAGTTTTACTCCCAACTCCTTAGCGAGTCTTACCAAATCGTCGCGAATCGCTCTTTGTTCGGCAAGTCCGTGATCTTGAAGTTCGATATAAAAATCCCCTTCGGCAAACATATTTTTAAGACGTATCGCGTATTCTTTCGCGCCTTCGTAGTCGCCCGCCGAAAGAAGTCTAGGTATCTTACCCGAAAGACATGCCGAAAGACATATTACGCCTTCGGAATACTTTTCAAGAAGATTTATATCTATTCTCGGTTTATAGTAATAACCGTCTATGTAAGCAAGCGAATCCATCTTGACAAGATTGCGATAACCGATATCGTTTTTCGCCAAAAGCACAAGGTGGTTTCTCTCCGAACTCTCAGTCTTCGTCATATCTTCGCAGGTGTAAAACTCACAACCCACGATAGGTTTTATATTTCTTTTATTAGCCGCTTTATAAAACGTGTACGCGCCAAACATATTTCCGTGGTCGGTCAACGCGCAACCCGGCATGCCTAATTCCTTACACGCGTCCAAAAGCGGCGATTTCTTGCCTTTGGTAATTCTTGCAAGTCCGTCCAAAAGACTGTATTCCGAGTGAACGTGAAGATGGACGAAAGGCTTTTCGTAAGTCTTTTTTTCAACCGTATCCGCATTATCTTCGCCGGATTTCTTTTCTTCTGCGACGGGAGATTTGATTTCGGGAGCGACTACTTTATCTTCAACTGTGGACGGCTTGTCCGTATTCTCGCTTTTAGCGCCCAACATCTCGTCTAAACTGTCCAACAGTCCGCCCTGTAAATCTTCAAACTTATTCTCTTCCATTCTCTTCCTCCGCCAACTCTAACAACCTGTTGAGATA
>JAIEEW010000099.1 GCA_029067255.1 Clostridia bacterium
CTCTTTGCCTACATTTTACCATAATATTCATTGCGTATACAATAAAAATTATGATAAAATAAAATGGATACGCAAGGAAATGTACGGAAAGGAAAATGAAGTTTTGTAATCTGGCAAGCGGAAGCAAAGGAAATTGCTCGATAGTGTCGTCCGATAGAGTTACTCTTATGATAGACAACGGTCTGAATATACGCGACCTTACTCAAAGAGCGACTGGTGAAAATATCGATTTGAGAAAAATCGACGCGATTTTGGTTACGCACGAACATAGCGACCACGTAAAAGGCATCGCTTCTTTGGTAAAGAAATACTCCATTCCCGTATACTGTCATAAGGAAAGCATATCGGGTCTGGACGCGCAAGCGACGCCTTATCTTTGGGAACAAGATATGGATATGCCTTTCGAAATAGGCGACATACAAATCACTCCGTTTAGACTTCCCCACGATTCCAACTATAATCTGGGATACAGGCTTAGCGACGGCAAGCGATCGATTTCCATAGCAACAGACTTAGGCAGTATGAGCGAAAGTATCATACGCAATCTTTCGGGAAGCGATCTAATAATGCTCGAATCGAATCATGAAGTAGATATGCTAAGACAAGGCTCATACCCGTTTATGCTCAAACAAAGAATACTGGGCAAGAACGGACATCTTTCCAACGACGAATGCGCTCAAAGTATCGCCGCGCTTGCAAAGTACGGCACAAAAAGATTCGTACTCGCGCACCTTTCGCAGGATAACAACACGCCGGAACTCGCTTTCGAACGTACGGCAAGAGAGTTGGAAAACGCTCGCTTTACCGAAGGCAAAGACGTATTTGTCGAAACGGCTATGCAATATAAATCTACCGCCAAAATTATTTTGGATTGAGGAAAAAATGGCTAAAAAAACAAACGCTCAAACGCAACCAAAGCAAAATAAAGGATTCTTCAAAAAATCCGCTCCGTCGCTTGAATTTTACGACGCCAGCGCGATGTTTATAGTCCAATTTGTGCTTCAATACATGCTGCAACTCGTATTGATGATAGTAGGACTTATGATAATCGCAGATTCTCTTGACGTATCTATTTTCGAAGACGACGGATATAAAGCGGTAAGCGATAAATTCTCGCTTTTCACCGCTTCCAGCGGCGGTATCGTGCTTTTGACTTTTCTCAACGAATCGACGATGGTCTTATCTCCGCTGGCGTACTGGAAAGTCAAGTCTTTCAACGTATTCAAAGATATGGGTTTCAAACGCAAAGTCAACGGCGGTCAGATCGCTATGACGTTGCCGATAGCGATAACGCTTTTGAGCGGATTCATGCCGATAGCGAGCATATTTATACTTCTTATGCAAAAGACGGGATATACCTACACTGGCGCAAATATAGTCGTGGATTCTTTCCCAAAACTTCTTCTCTATCTTGTGTTTGTAGCCGCGATACCCGCGGTATGCGAAGAGATCCTACATAGGGGTATAATCGCCAGATCCGCAAAGAATTTCTCATATTTCATAGGCGTTCTTATAAGCGGAGTGCTGTTCGCGTTTATGCACGGCTCGCCTATGCAACTCGTACATCAGTTTTTCGTAGGCGTCGTCTGTACTCTAGTATACTATATGAGCGGAAGCATATGGATAAGCGCGCTTGTGCATTTCTTCAACAACGCTATTACTTTGGTTTCGGGTTACGTAGTATTCAAGATCAGCGGCTCTACCGAACTTAATCTGCCGTGGTGGGCGATGTTGATTCTCTGCGTAGTAGGACTTTGCGGACTGTTCTTCTCTCTTTTCGGAATGTATAAGATCTCTTACGCAAAGAGAAAGAAAGAAGACGCTCTTATTGCGGACGAAGAAAACACAACGGAAGAAGTCGTCTATACCGGCAAGAAAAAAGCGCTTAAAATATTCAACGAGAAAATTGATTACCTATTTATTTCTCCCGAGCAAAGAGCGCGCGAAAAAGCAAAACGCGACGCTATCAACGAACTCACCGACGATTATTCGCAAGAGAAAAAGGAAGTCTTTCAGTCTATGCGTCAGGAAGACAACGAAAATCTTAGAAAGAAAAACAGTCGCGGCGTTATCTTTTCGTTCGTTATAGTCCTGGCAATTTGGATCATTAATACGATATCAGGATATTGATATGAACGTAAATATCGTCTGCGTAGGTAAAATCAAAGAAAAATATATAAAAGACGGAATAGCCGAATATGCCAAACGTCTTTCTCGCTTTTGCAAATTCGACGTCATTGAAGTAAGCGAAGAACTATGCTCTGATCCTAATGCGAAAAATATACTCGCCACAAAAAATGCCGAAGGCGAAAGAATAATATCCAAACTCAAAGGCTACTCTATAGCGCTCGACTTGAAAGGTCAATCGCTTACAAGCGAGCAAATAAGCAAAAAAATTTCATCTCTCAAACAAAACGGGATATCTACCGTGAACTTTGTGATCGGCGGCTCGTTCGGATTAGCGCAAGAAGTACTCGACAGATGCGACTTCTCTCTTTGTTTCGGCGCGATAACTTATCCGCACCAACTAATGCGTCTAATTCTCAGCGAACAAATATAT